>CANJSR010000197.1 GCA_947476855.1 Acetobacteraceae bacterium | reverse complement strand
GTTCGCCGTCTGGTCTGTTCGGGTTATCTTGACCGCTGCACTCATTCCGCTCCCCCATCGTCGCGGTGCGTCAACGGCCCTACCGAATCAGGACTTCACGCCGATTCCTAGTCCCCAGCGTGAGTCAGCGGTTGGGGCGGTTGGTATAACTCAGTCAACGTTCGTCCGAGGTCGGCAGGCAGGGCACCCAGGTCTAAAATCGTCCAGCCCTCCGGCCCCTTCATGGCCGCAAGACGGGGCTGGGCTAGGCTGTTATCGAACACAAAGACACGATCGGCTGCGTTGGCGAACCACCGGAACAGAATGTGCGACCGCGCCCGCCGCTCGCGAATGCGCTCGGCTGGGACCGCGTGGCCCCCAAGAGTGACCCGCTGGTCGACGCGCGCGACGTTCAACTCCGCTTCCCGCACGGTGACGTAAATGAGGTCAATCCGATAACCCATGGCCCGGGCGGCGCCAACGCGGTCCTGATATTTGTCGGATGACAGGACTGTCTCGACGATGACCGACCGGCCCGCGGCGATCTCGACATCCAGACGATTATCGGTGATCCGGGCCGCCCGCAGGCTCTGCTGCTCGGTCGGCTGGCCGCCGCCAGCGAGTTCCCGCGCAACGTCATCGGCATTGAGGGAGACGTCCGGGACGCCAAGGACAGACGCGAGAACACCACTCCGCACCAGAGTCGTCTTCCCGGAGCCATTCGGCCCCGCGACGATAACAAAGGCGGGCATCAAGGTCGCTCCCGGTCGATCGACCGAAAGCCTGACGGACAGCGCTTAAGGAACCGTTAATCGGAAGAAAAATCACGGGCGGAAAACGTCATCCGGAGCTGACGCGAGAACCAAGCATGTCAGGCCCTGGTTGAACGCCGGCTCCCGTCCGGAAAAAGCCAGACAACCGTGCCATCGTCGTCAAGGACCGCGACCGGCTGTCCGGCGACATGACTGTCGGCTATCGCATCGCTGACGGTGCGTTGGAACCCTGCTTCCAGCAGCCGAGCAATGTCGGCGACCGGCACCTGCGGGCCGGGCTGAGGAGAAAGCGCCGGAGGCGCCGCCCCGGGCATATCCGTCACATGGTCGTCCATGGCTCTGAGACTATCAGAAATAGGCCACCGCGACCACAACAACCTCACCCAGCCTTCTCCCCGACCGCCTTCTCCCTGCGCCACCACCACACGCCCATGATCGCCACCAGGACCCAGCCGGTCGCTTCCACGACCTCGATCGCCATCAGCGGGCCCAGCACATCCGCCAGCCCCCCGATCAGCAGAATCCCCAGCGGCCCCATCCCGATGCACACCGTCAGCAGCCCCATCAGCCGGGACCGGATATGCGTCGGCGCATGCAGCACGATCAGCGAGGTCTGCATGTTCGCGAAGGCCGAGGACCCGAACCCCGCCACCGCCAGGCACAGGCACGCCAGGCTGAACACCGGCATCAGCGGCATCAGCATCACGCAGGTCAGGAACACCAGCGACCCGCCGATCATCAGCACATGGCCCGACAGTCTCGGCCCGCCGCTCGTGAGCCATACACCGCCGATGAAGGCGCCCAGGGACTCCGACGCCGCCAGCACGCCCACCCAGGTCGGAGAAACCTCGAAGATGATCCGCCCGATCGGCGCGACCAGAGCGTTGTAGGGAAACCCCAGTAGGTTCATCGCGATCGTGACCGCCAGCACACCCGCGATCGTGACGTGACCGCGGGCGAACCGGATCCCCTCGGCGAGTTCCCGCGGGACCTGGCTGATGACCAGCCGCCGCACGTCCTGCTGATAGCGCAGCCCCAGCACCAGGCTGGCCGACAGCGCATAGACGCAGCAGGACACGGTGAACGACCCGGCGATCCCCAGCCCCTGATACACCGCCCCCGCGCTGATCGGCCCCAGCAGCCGGGTGAAGGAGTTCGACATCGTGTCCAGTGCCAGCGCCCGGGACACCAGGGCCGGCGGCACGCACTCCCCCACCATCCGCCGCCGCGTCGCCATCTCGGTCGACCACACCACGCCCGCCACGAAGGCCGCGACCGCCACGTGCCAGGGCCGCGCGAGGTCCATCCAGGCCAGGATCGCGATGGACAAAGACGCGAGGAACGCCACGCACTGCCCGAACAGCAACACATGCTTGCGGTTCAAAGCCTCGGTCACCACGCCGGCAAAGGCCCCGAACAGCAGCATCGGCAGGGTCCGCGCCGCCGAAACCACCGCCACAGCGAAGCCCGAGCCGGTCATGTCCAGCGTGAACAGGGCCGCTGCCAGCAGATCGAACCAGCGCATCGTGTTCACGCAGCTACCAATCGACCACAGCCGCAGGAAGCTCGGCGCCGCCAGCAGGGCGCCCAAACCGCTATTCGATCCGGAGCCACTCATCGCCGATGGGTCACTCCGCGCGGGTCACATGGACAGGAGGCACCGCGCCGAACCACTCAGGCCGAGCACGCTCGATTTGCGCGGCGAGGGACAGCAGCACATCCTCCCGCGCGAAGTTGCCGTGGAACTGGACGCCGATCGGAAGCCCGTCCGTGTCGAGGCCGGCGGGCACGCTGATCGCCGGCATCCCGGTTTCGTTGGCGGGCATCGTGTAGCGGCAGGAATCCGCGAGCCGGCCGACCCAGTCGTCCAGATCCTCATCCCGCAGCAGGGAGTAGGCCCCGTTCGCCGGCGGCACCCGGATCGCCAGGGTCGGCGTCAGCAGCACGTCGTAGCGGTCCATCAAGGCTCCGAACTGGCGGGTGACCGTATTGTTGCCAGACATCATCCGTAGCATGTCGTATTTGTCATAACGCTCCGAGGCGATGAAGTGCCGCCAAGTCATCGGCGTCAACAATGTCTGCAATTGCTGCCGGCCGATACCCTTGTCCCGCGCCATCAACGCAATTCCCGCTCGGCTGCCGATCCAATGCTGGATGTAGGTCTCCCACATCACCGACCAGTCGCAGATTTCGGTGTCGACCAGTTCCTCCACATGGTGGCCCAGGCTTTCCATCAGCCTTGCGACCTCGCGCACGCGGCTGGTGACCTGGAGGTTGACCGGCGCATCGCGGCCCCATTCACCCGTGCTCAGGCCGATGCGGAGCCGGGTCGGATCACGCTCGATCGCGCGCATATAGGAGGATTGCGGCGGCCCCATGCGGATGAAGGAACCGCCGTTGGGGATGCGGGTCAGATACTCGAACACCGCCGCCGTATCGCGGACGGATCGTGTCACCACGCCATCGATGCTGACCCGGGTGACGTACTCGTTGCGCCCCAGGGGCTGCGGCACCCGCCCGCGGGAGGCCTTGAGGCCCACCAGCCCACAGAACGCCGCCGGGATGCGGGTCGATCCGCCACCGTCGGAGGACATGGACAACGGCACCACCCCAGCGGCGACGCAGGCCGCCGACCCGCCCGAGGACCCGCCTGGCGTGCGGGTCAGGTTCCAGGGGTTGCGGGTGATGACCGGTTCGCCGCCGTCGTATTGCGTGACGGTGTCGAAGGTCATGCCAAACTCGGGCGTGGCGGAGCGGCCGAGCGGCACCAGGCCGGCGCGGAGGAAATTGGCGATGGTGGGGTCCGTCGCGCGCACCATGGTGCCCCGCGTCAGCGCCGATCCGGAGTCCTGGTGGCGCCCGCTCAGCCCCGACCCGAGATCCTTCATGAACATCGGCACGCCGTGCAGCAGCCCCTGTCCGTTCGGCGCGTCGATCGATGGATTGTCGAGCGTGTCCGCGAAGACCTCGATGATGCCTTGCAGTTTCGGGTTCAACCGGCTGACCGCGTGGGCCGCCTGGGCCGCGAGTTCGCGGGGAGTCACCTGCCCGGACCGGACCAGCCCCGCCATCGCCACGGCGTCCAGCCGCGCCCATTCGTCCCAGCCTATCGTGGTCATGCGGTTCCCCCCACGGGATGCGGTTGATTCTCGGGGCGGGAATGGACCAAACCCGCCATCGGGGGCTATCATGGCCCATCGGGAAGAACCGCGGCAGAGGGAAGACCAGGATGAACGACATGACGACCGCTCCCACGTTTGATCGCACGGCCGAGGACCTGGGGAACATCGTTGAGCTTGGGCATGTGAACGTCACCGTGCCCGACCAGTTGAAGGCGACCGCCTTCTATCTGATGGGCCTTGGCCTGACCCGCGATCCGTATCTGATGGCCGGTATCGAGAACATGTGGGTCAATGTCGGCCGCGGCCAGTTCCATCTGCCGACGCGCGGACAACAGGTGGTGCGCGGCACGACCGGCCTTGTGGTGCCGGATCTGGAGGCTCTGCTGCGCCGGCTGAAGGGTGTGGAGAAGCACCTGGAAGGCACGAAGTTCAGCTACCGCGAGGCCGGCGACGTCGTGGAAACCGTGTGCCCCTGGGGCAACCGCATCCGCGTCCACGCGCCCGACCCCGACAAGTTCGGCCCGATGCGCCTGGGCATGCCGTTCGTGGAATTCGACGTGCCGGCCGGGACCAACCTGGAAGGCATCGCGCGTTTCTACCGCGAAATCTTCGGCGGCAACGCCGGTGTTTCCAGCGATGAGCGCGGGCCCTACGCCTGGGCCCAGTGCAGCATGGAAAGCCAGGTTACGTTCCGGGAAACCGACGCGCCTCTGCCCGAATATGACGGGCACCACATCCAGATCACGCTGGTCGACTTCTCCGGCCCGCACAAGAAGCTGCTGGAGCGTGGCCTGATCAGCGAGGAGAGCGATCAGCACCAGTACCGCATGCTGGACATCGTCGACCTGGACACGAACAAGCCGATCTTCCGGATCGAGCATGAGGTCCGCAGCATGAAGCACCCGATGTTCAACCGGGTCTTCGTCAACCGGAACGCCGACATGACGAACCGCAACTTCATCCCGGGCTACGAAGTCGGCATCTGGGCGCTGAACTGAGGGTTTTCGCCAACCGCTGTAACGTCGACGCCGGTCGCTCCACGCGTCATCCCCGGGCTTGTCCCGGGGACCAACCCCAGCACCCTGCCGCGACTGGTCCCGGGACAAGCCCGGGATGACGTAAGGGGGGATGACGGGGATGACGGGCTCCGAACCACCACACCACCAACCGCCCCGTCGTCCAGGGGCCACCATCGCAAGGACCATCGAAATGGCCGCGCTTGAACCGTTCCACGTCCTCGCCTTCAACTCCGCCAAGGCGTCCGAGAACAAGATCCACGACGACTCCGTCGCCAAGAAGTTCGGCTTCAAGGGCGGACTCGTCGGCGGCGTCCATGTCTATGGCTACATGTCCCACATGCCCGTCGCCCGCTGGGGCCGAGCCTGGCTGGAGCGTGGGACGGGGGAGGGCCGGTTCGGGAAGCCGGTTTATGAAGGCGACATCGCCGAGGTCTCGGCGGTCGAGGACGCCAACGGCATGGAAATCCAGGTGAACAGCGCGGGCGTGCTGTGCGCGACGGGGCGGGCCGGGCTGCCGGCCTCGGCGCCCGCGATGCCGTTGCTGTCGGATTTCAAGGCGGTCGCCGCCCGCGCGACCCGTCCGCCGGCGGATGAGAAGTCCCTGGCGGTGGGCGACTGGCTGGGCATCAACCCGCTGACCGTCACGCCCGCGTACCAGGCGCAGGACAAGGAAGAAACGCGGGAGACGCTGCCGCTGTACATGGCCGATGGGCTGGTGCATCCGGTGACCGTGCTGCGCTGCTGCAACTGGGCCTTGTCGCACAATGTTGTCCTGCCGGCGTGGATGCACATGGGCAGCACGGTGCAGAACCTGGGCATCGCCAAGGTCGGCGACACGCTCAGCGTCCGTGCCCGGGTGACCAAGAACTACGAGCACAAGGGCCACAAGTGGGTCGAGGTCGACGCGCTGGTCCTGGCGAATGAAGCCTCCCCGATCGCCCGGGTCACGCATATCGCGATCTACCGCCCGCGCCAGTTGGCCGCGGCGGCATAGGCCCTCCGCCCTGGCCCGGTTCGGCCGTGTCAGGGCAAGGAAGGTCATCGGAGGATCAGCATGGCGTTCCGTGACCTGTCCAAGGCCGAGCGGGTTGCCCTTGCAACCACGGCGATCGCCGAACGGCGCAGCCTGATCGAACGATGGGCCGACCTCCAGCTGCCCGACGCGCTGCCATGGCAGCGTCGGGCGTCCATCGTCGGGCCTTTGCTGGGCGATTGCGATTCGGTGGCGGACCTGGGGTGCGGGGTGATGCTGCTGCGGCCCTTTCTGCGGCCGGGCACGCGCTATGTCCCGGTCGACATCGTCGCGCGCGACGAGGAGACGGTTGTCGTCGACCTCAACCAGCAGCCTTTGCCGAAGCTCGATGTCGACGGCTGGGCCGTGGTTGGCCTGCTGGAATACCTGTATGATGTCCCCGCCCTGTTCCGGGCGCTGACGGGTATGGTCGTGACGACCTACAACCCGGTCGACCTCAGCGATCGCCCCCGGGCTGAGAACGCCTGGGTCAACAGCTACGATACCGAGGGCCTGGAAGCCGTCTTCGCCGCCGCCGGCTGGCGCATCGTCGTCCGGGAGAAACTCGGCGCGCAGCGGATCTGGAAGCTCACCCGCTGACGCCGAACCTGCCTATCCCTTCACGCCCCCCCATCGTCAGCCCGCCGCTCATGTGCCGGCGGAAGACGTAGTAGATGATCAGCGGCGGCAGGCCGTACATGATCGCCGCGAGCGAGGTGCCCCCCAGGCCATAGCAGCGCATGATCCAGTAGATCGGGATCGGCAGGCGGCCGGCCACGGAGATCAGGGTCCAGAACGGCGTCCACTTCCAGATATAGGCGTAGATGATGGAGCCGAACGCGAAGTTCGCCTCATCCAGCCAGGGCGGGCCGTCGACCTGGAACAATTCCCAGATCACGTTGTTGATCAGGCCCCTTTGCCCGTTCAGCATCCAGTGGATCGAGATGTAGCCGGGGATCGCCGGCACCGCCAAGGGCAGCATGAAGATCAGCAGCAGGATTCGTACCCACCACTCCTGCCGGACGAAGAAGCCGGACAGCATCAGCGCCAGGAACAGCTTCAGGTTCACGCCCATCGCCAAGTAAAGAAGCGTATTGACTACCGCCCGGGGGTAGACGGGGTCTTCCGGCAGCATCCGATAGGTATTGATGTCACTGCCCAGTCAGAGACCATAGGCCACCGGGTAAATGACAAAGGCCAATACTATGCAGGTATACGGTGTGACGAAGGCGAGCACCCAGAGGTAGTCCTTCCCCAGAAGACCGCCGCGCTATTTGGATTTGGTCTTACGGCGCGTGTCTGCCGCAAGAGCGAACGTCGTGGAGACTGACATCGGGCCGTTTCGTTGGCCCTTGCTGGGCCCGTCTCGTACTTCGTATCCGTAAAACGAACTAGCGTTCCCGTCCCCGCCGAAGTCAACCAGAAGCAGCGGCGTTCGTATCTTGCGCTTGGGCATGGCCAGCCTCGCCTGGCCTCGCTAAAGTCCGGCCAGAAAACGCTTCAGGGGCTTCCGCACCATGCTCGACATCGCCTTCGCCAAACCCGCCTTGCCGAAGTCCGGCGCCCTCGTGCTGCTGATCGGTGAAGGGGAGACGCCATCGGGCCTGTGGCAGCAAGCCGATGAGGCGACCGGTGGCGCGATCGCCCGCGCGCTTGAGGTGGCGGAGTTCAAGGGCGGCAAGGGCAAGAGCTGCATGATCCTGGCGCCCGGCGCCGGATTGTCGCGTGTGCTCGCCATCGGCCTGGGCAAGATCGCGGACGTTTCGGACACGACCCTGGAAAACGCCGGCGGCACCATCACCGCCAGCCTGGCGCGGGAAAAGGCGGTCACCGTCGTCTCCGGCGCGCTGAACCCGGCGCAGGCCGCGCGGGTGGGCATGGGTTCGGCGCTACGGGCCTATCGCTTCGACCGCTACCGCACCAAGGAAAAGGCCGAGGACAAGCCGATCATCGCCAAGGTCACCCTCCTGACCAGCGGCGTGGACAAGGCTCGCGCCGCCTGGGAACCGCTGGCCGCCATCGCCAACGGCGTGTTCCTGACCCGCGACCTGGTCAGTGAGCCGCCGAACATCCTGAACCCCGCCGAGATGGCCGATCGCTGCAAGAAGCTGACGGACCTCGGTGTGAAGGTGGAGATCCTCGGGCCGAAGGAAATGGCCAAACTGGGCTTCGGCGCGCTGCTTGGCGTGTCCCAGGGCAGCGTGAATGAACCCCGCATGGTGGTCATGCACTGGAAGGGCGCGGGACGGGGCAGCAAGGAAAAGCCGGTCTGCTTCGTGGGCAAGGGCGTCACCTTCGACACCGGCGGCATCAGCATCAAGCCGGCCGGCGGCATGGAGGACATGAAGTGGGACATGGCCGGTGCCGGCACGGTGATCGGCCTGATGGCCGCGCTGGCCGGGCGCAAGGCCAAGGCCGACGTCATCGGCCTGGTCGGGCTGGTGGAAAACATGCCCTCCGGCACCGCCCAGCGCCCGGGTGACGTGGTCACCAGCTACTCCGGCCAGACGATCGAGGTCATCAACACCGACGCCGAGGGCCG
>CANJSR010000196.1 GCA_947476855.1 Acetobacteraceae bacterium | reverse complement strand
TTCGGCCATGTGGAGGGGCATCCGGAAATCTACTCCGTCGCCAAGAACCGCACCGCCAATGAGAAGTATGAGGCGATGATGGTCACCCCCTGGTACGGCTGGCACACGGATGTCACCGCCGCGGTGAACCCGCCCTGCGCCTCCATCCTGCGCGGCGTGACGATCCCGCCCTATGGCGGAGACACGTTCTGGACCAACCTCGCCGCCGCCTACCAGGGTCTGTCCGAACCGATGCGCGCCTTTGTCGAGGGGCTGCGCGGCATCCATGCCTTCGAACCGCGCGGCGGCGGCAAGCCCGGCGGCACCTATGACGACAAGGTCCGCCGCAGGGCGCTGCGCAGCGAGCATCCGCTGGTGTCCGTCCATGCGGAGACCGGAGAGAAGGTGCTGTTCGCCAGCCCGTCCTTCCTGAAATCCATCGTCGGCCTGACCCCGCGGGAAAGCGCGAAGATCCTGGAAATCCTGTGGGAGCATGTGGTGCGGCCGGAATACACGGTCCGCTTCAAGTGGAACCCGGGCGACATCGCCTTCTGGGACAACCGCTCGACCGCGCATCTGGCCCCGCGCGACATCTTCCAGTCCGACTTCGACCGGCAGCTTTACCGGATCACGCTCGTCGGCGAACCGCTGGTGGGCGTTGATGGCCGAGCGTCTACCTCGATCGAGGGGCTGCCGATCCTCTCGGCGGAAGAGGAACTGCGGATGATGGCCGCCGCCGAATAACAGCAGGACCACCCCGCGATGCGCTACGGTTTCTATCTGCCGACCCGCGGCCCCACCGCGACGCGGGACGGCGTGCTGTCCCTCGCGCGGGAAGGGGAGCGGCTGGGCCTGCACTCCGCCATGATCGCCGACCATGTGGTGTTCCCGGTCGAGAGCAAGTCCGCCTATCCCTACACGGTCGATCGCAAGCACCCGAGCGGGGGGGACGCGCTGGAGGCGTTCTCGATCCTCGGCGTCGTGGCGGGTGCGACCGAGAAGCTGCGGCTCGTCACCTCCGTCCTGGTGCTGCCCTACCGCAACCCGGTGCTGACGGCGAAGATGGTCGCGTCCCTGGATGTGCTGTCCGGTGGGCGCGTGACGCTGGGCGTCGGCGTCGGCTGGTTGAAGGAGGAGTTCGAGGCTCTGGAAAGCCCCGACTTCGACCGCCGCGGGGCGGTGACGGATGAGTGGATCACGATCTTCAAGCAGCTCTGGACCCAGTCCCCGGCGTCGTTCAAGGGCGAGTTCTACAGCTACGAGGACATTCGCTCCGAACCCTTCCCCGTGCAGAAGCCGCATCCGCCGATCTGGGTTGGCGGGCACTCCCGCCCTGCCCTGCGGCGCACCGCGAAGCATGGCGACGGGTGGCACCCGGTCGGCGCCATCGCGGCATCTCCACTGCCGCCGCAAGAGATGCGGATGCACATGGATACGCTGAAGCGCATGACGGAAGCCGAGGGGCGGGATTTCTCCGCCATCACCGTGTCCTACAAGGCCCCTTTGTACGACACGGGGATCCCGGACCGCGACGGCATGCGCCGCAGCTTCTCGGGCAGCCCCGATGAGGTCGCCGGGGATATCCGCAGTTTTGTGGCGATCGGGGTGCAGGAGCTGATCTTTGATTTCCGCGGCCAGTCAATCGCGGAGACGATTGAACGCCTGCAACGGTTCGCGGCGGAGGTGATGCCGTTGGTCGGGGATTGATCGGGACAGCGGCGTTGTAGCGCACGGGCGCATCCGCCTCGTCATGGTGGGCGCGGGGCAATTGCACTTAAGCGCGCAAGGAGGCTTTCCCCTCCGTCATGGCCGGGCTTGACCCGGCCACCTGCCCAAAGGCCGCTGATCACAGGGCAACGCGCGGGTGGCCGGGTCAAGCCCGGCCATGCCGGAGAGGCCGTTTTTGGGGCCGCCGGCATCAAGTGCGGTGGGCCTGCGCCCACCACGACGGGGTCGGCCGGGGGACTCTCCCCGGCCCATCCACCATCAGGGCGCGATCATCTTATAAACCCGCGCCGCCGTGCCACTGTACAGCGCCTTTTTCTCAGCCGCCGATGCCCCGGCCGTGATCCGCTTGAACGCGTTCCACAGTTCCGTATACCCACCCGACTGCTTGTCCGGCGGGAAGTTGCTTTCGAACATGCAGCGATCCACCCCGAACGCCTCGATGCAATGCTCGATATACGGACGCCACGCCGCCGCTAGGTCCTCGGAGGAGGGCGGCAATTCCCGCTCATGGAAATCGAACCCGACCGAGACCATCCCCAGCCCGCCCAGCTTCATCGTCACGTTCGGGCACTTCGCCAGATCGTTGATGTTGGCTTTCCACGTCTCGAAGATTTCCGCCCGCCGTCCCGAATACGGGCCAACGCCCAAAATCCCTCCGACATGGTTCAGGATGATCGACGTCTCGGGAAACGACCGCGCCAGGTCAATCGCGTCAGGCAGTTGCGGATGATACTGCCAGGACTCGAAGCTCAGCCCCAGCGGCGCAAGCTGCGCGAAGCCCTCCCGGAACTTCGGGTCCATCACCTGGTGCAGTGGCACCGCGCGGGAGGCGTATTTGCTGACGGCCTCATGCTCATCCCACGCCACGCCATGGCGCATGCCGCGCAGGCGCCCGCCGGCGGCCACGATCTCGGCTTCCATCAGTTCGCGCACCTGCGCGGCACCTGATGTCAGATCACCGCCACCAATGATGACCTCCGACACGCGGCAGGGACCGTAGTTGCCCGAAGCGCTCATGGCCGCGAGGCCCGCCACGAACTCGACCTCTCCCAGCGCCGCCATGTGCCGCGGCCCGTCCTTGCGGTACATCGCTCGGCACTCCAGGAACACCGTCGAAACGATGTTGTGCCCGCCGCCAATGTCGGACAGCAGCCCGGGCAGCAGATACAGCCCGCGATGCGGCGCATCCCAGAAATGGTGGTGCGGATCGATGATCGGCAGATCCGGTTCCAGCGCCGCTTCCGTCGGGCGCCGGCCCAGCCATTCGGACAAGGCGGCGTCGTCACGGACGTGGGAGCCGAGATACTCTCCCTTTGAATCACCAAACTGAGCCATGTTCGTTTCCTCCTGTGTTTATCAGCGACCGGGATACCAGCCCGCCTCGGCGGCGAAGCGTTCGTAGAATTCCGGCTCATAGGCGTTGTCGGGATCGGCGCGCACCATGCGGTCGATCAGTTCCGCATCCGGTCCGACAAGGATACGCAGCCGGTCGGCCTTGACGCCGTTCAGGATGATCGTCGCCGCCTCGGCCGAGCTGGTCGGAGCATCCGAAACGAAGCGGCGCGCGCGTTCGGCGTGCTGGCGCTGGATGTCGGCGTCGGAATACTTGGAAGGATCGCGCCCCATGGAGGTCATGCGCGTCCTGATCTGCGCGATCTGGTCCGCGTTCAGCCCGTCCTCATCCGTATGCGCCTGCACCTTCAGCGAATTGTCGCGAATGCCCGTGCCGATATGCCCCGGCATGACGACCGAGACCTTGATATGCGGCGCGTTCATCCGGAAATCGGCGATCAGCGCCTCGGTAAAGCCCTTCACGGCGAACTTCGCCGCGGCATAGGCGGTGTGCGGCGTGTCCGGACCGACGGATGCCCAGAACCCGTTCATGCTGCTTGTATTGACGATATGCGCTTCCTCGGCCGCGCGCAGCATCGGCAGGAAGGCGCGAGTGTTCAGATACACGCCGCCCCAGCAGATGTTGAAGGTGCGTTCCCACTCGGCGCGCTCATTCACGATCATGCTGCCGCCACCGCTGATGCCGGCGTTGTTGAACAGCAGATGGATGCGGTCGGTGCCAAGCTGGGCGGCGGCGTCATCGCGGAATTTCAGCACATCCGCCTCGTTCGAGACGTCGGCGACGTGGGAGGTGATGCGCAGCCCCTGCGGCAGCCCGGCCGCCTGGCAGAGCGCCACTGTTTCCGCCATGCCGCGCGCCGAGACATCGCACATCGCGACATTGCAGCCCTCGGCCACAAGCTGGCGCACAAGCTCGCGCCCCATGCCCGATCCACCGCCCGTCACGACGGCAATGCGGCCTGAGAAGTCTTTCATGCGGTTTCTCTCCCATGCGGTTGTTTGACCGACAGTCTTACAGGCTTCCCGCCCGCTCCGCATCACGCCCGCTTGCGGATCACGATCAGTTTCGCCGAATTGTCCGGCTGGCGATACGCCGGGTCGGTGCCTTCGTTGAAGGCCGGGAAGGAAGCGAAGGTGTCGACCTGGGATGACAGGGTGGCCAGATCGTCCCGGGAGAACAGCGGGTTGGGCACGTATTCGCCATCCTCGAACCAGCGAGGCAGCAGGTCCCGTGTAAGCGGCACGGGCGGCAAGGACGCCTCATAGACATCGGACTGCCAGTGCAGGTCCTCGATCACATACAGCCCGCCGGGTGCCACGCTGGGCCACAGCGTCCGGAACGCCAGTTGCTGGTGGTACGACGCATGCGAGGCATCATCGATGATGATGCCGAACGACGGCGCCATGCGCCCCAGCGCCCGCAGGTCGTCCTCATTGCCCGCGTCCCCCCGCAGAAACCGGAACCGGTCGTGCCGGATATGGGAGAAATCGCTGATGTCGAACCCATGGATCATCGCCTGGCTGAAATAGCCGAGCCACATGGCGACGGAGGGGGAGTCGACGGTGCGTTCCAGCCGCCCGGCGGTCGATTCCGGCCCACCCACCGCCAGGCCGAGTTCCAGGAAATTGCACGCCAGATCCCGATACGGCCGGAAGATCAGGTCGTACAGGCCAGTGTAGCGGTGCCGATACGACCACGCCGAACCCTTGTCGGAATGAAACGCGTTGGCAAGGTTGGTCAGGGTGGTCACGTCGTTTGCTCCACAAGCATCGCCGAACCAGGGCTGTAGCACGCCAGACGGCCAAAAGCGGCCCCGCGGTTGATCCAAATCAAGGACATGCCCGTCAGGTATTCCTCTCAATACCGCCCAATCGCGTCCGCCCGACGACGGACGCGCGGCAAGGAGAGTCCAGACATGGCACAACCATCGCAAGGCACCCGTTTCACCGCCGATCCCCTGACCTTCATCGTCCGCCATGAACTATGGGACGGCAACATCCAGGACCACGCCGACCAAGGCGTCTCCATCGACGTCGCCGCCGATGTGGCGGGGCGGGAGACCGCGCTGCTGCGCTTCAACTGCTTCGATATCGAGCGCAGCTACATCTACGGCCCCGAGAACCCCGACCTCCACATCGCCGCCCCCATGATGCTCGGCGGCGCCGAACGCGCCCGCGCGGGGATGGGGCAGTTGTATCGCATGGACCCGGTCACAGACGGCAACCCGATCGGCTGGACGGTCCGCACGCTGGAAACCAAGCTGCCGAAGATGCTCGACCGCGCCGGCTATGCCGGGGTCGCGGCGGCCACCAACCTCGAAACCGTCCGCCGCGTCCTGCCCGATGTCGAGGCCTGTGCGCGCGAGTTGTTCGGCGCCCGCCGCAACACCGTCAAGCACAACCGCGGCACCGATATCTTCGAGGCCGGAAACATCCGCTTCGGCCTGGAAATGCGCCGCCTGCCGGTCGGCGATGGCGGCCTCGCCATCCATGTGCTGGGCGACATCGGCGGCGCGACGCGCAAATCCTATGTGGAGGAAACCGAACTTCTGGCCTTCGACTGTTTCTGGGACGGCGCGCACTACCACTACGGCCCGCGCAACAAGAACCACCGTATCTACTGGGACATGACGCTGGTCGACGACCCGCTGCACTGGGTGTTCGAGCAGTTGGAGAACCGCAAGCTCGCCGCGATGATCGACCGCGCCGGCTATCCGGGCGTCGCCGCCGATGTGGACCTCGACAAGGTAGCATCCGTGCTGCCGGCGATGAAGCACCGGGCGTTCGAGATGTGGGCGGAAGGCGAAAAGCTGACCGGCCACAAGGGTCTGCCGCTGGCGCCGACGCCCAACCTGGTGGCGGACTGACGGTTCGGCGCGGAATTCTGCTTCGGATTAACGTTTGGTTAGGACATCGGCGCTAGCTTCCTGTGATTGCTGCAACAGCGCAGGGGCTCCCGATGTCCTCCGACTCCCAACTCGCCGAACGGCTCGCGTTCCTGCGGATCGACGCGACGACGCGCGCGATCCTGACGGAGTTCCTGCCGACCCTCCAGCGCGCGCTGCCGGAGATCCTGGCCGGGTTCTACCAGCATATCCGCCGCCACCCGGACCTGGCCCGGATGTTCAAGGGCGATACCGCGATGGACCGGGCCGGAAAGGCGCAGAGCGAGCACTGGGTCCGGCTGTTCTCCGGCCGCTTCGATGATGCCTATGTGAACTCGGTCCGCGCCATCGGCCTGATGCACAGCCGGATCGGGTTGGAGCCGCGCTGGTACATCGGCGGCTATGGCTTCATCATCGGCCACCTCTACGCGGCTGCCTCACTGCACAACACGAGCCGGCTGAACCCGGTGGCCGCCGCCGCCAGGACGGCCGAACTGCTGCGGGCGCTGAACCAGGTCATCATGCTGGACATGGACCTCGCGATCTCGATCTACATCGAGGAGAACAAGGCCAGCTACGACGCCAAGCTGGCGCGCTTGGCGGATGAGTTCCGGCGCCAGGTCGCCCCGCATGTCGACAGCCTGACGACACAGGCCGGCAGCCTGACCGAAACCGCCGCTCTGATGTCGACGACGGCCAGCGAAACCAGCCGGCAGGCCGCGCTCGTCGCCGCGGCGGCCGAGGAATCCTCGGTCAACGTGCAGACCGTCGCCACCGCGACCGAGGAGTTGCATGCCTCGGTGGATGAGATCAGCCGCCAGGTCGGACACTCGGCGCAGATCAGCAACGCGGCGGCGCAGGCGGCCGAAGCAACCAACGCCACGGTCCAGGGCCTGTCGGATGCGGCACAGAAGATCGGCGACGTGGTCAAGCTGATCAGCGACATCGCCGCCCAGACCAACCTGCTGGCACTGAACGCGACGATCGAGGCGGCGCGGGCTGGCGACGCTGGCAAGGGCTTCGCGGTCGTGGCGGCCGAGGTGAAGGGCCTGGCCGGGCAGACCGCGCGGGCCACCGAAGGCATCGCCGCCCAGGTCGGCGCCATCCAGACCGCGACGCGGGACGCGGTGGAGGCGATCCAGGGCATCACCGGCACGATCGGGCGCATGAGCGAGATCTCCACCGCCATCGCGTCCTCGGTCGACCAGCAGAATGCCGCGACGCAGGAGATCGCCCGCAGCGTGCAGGAGGTGTTCGCCAGCACGCGGGAGGTTTCGAGCAACATCGCCGGCGTCCACCACGCGGCCGAGGAAACCGGCACCGCGTCCTCGCAACTGAACGAGTCGGCCGGGGCGCTGTCCCGCAGCGGCGATGCGCTGCGGACGCAGGTGGATGGGTTCCTGCGGGAATTGCGGGCGGCGTAGGCGGGCTCGGGCTGGACCCGCGGGGGCTGCGCCGATATTCCCTCGGGCAGCCACGACGGGACCCCGCCCATGACCCTCGACATCAACCACCTTCGCACCTGGATCAACCGGCAGGAGAGTCTGACCGATACCGCCACCCTGGTGCCGGTCGCCGCCCTGACCGCCACGCTCGACCGCGACGACCCGGCGCCGAAGCTGGGCGATACCCTGCCGCCTTTGTGGCACTGGCTCTATCACCTCCCCCTCGCGCGGCAGTCGCAGATCGGGCCGGACGGGCATCCCAAGCGCGGCGGGTTCCTGCCGCCGGTTCCCCTGCCCCGGCGTATGTGGGCCGGCGGGCGGCTGACGTTCCACAAGCCGATCCTGCTGGGCCAGGACATCACCCGCACCTCGACCATCGTCGACGTCACTGAGAAATCGGGCCGCAGCGGATCGCTGGTCTTCGTCCTGGTCCGGCATGAGATCACCGGCCCCGATGGCCTGGCGCTGACGGAAGAGCACGACATCGTCTACCGCGACCCGCCCGGCCCGAACGACCCGGCCCCGGCGCCCAAGGCCGCGCCCGCCGATGCCGCCTTCTCCCGCGGGATCACGCCGGATGACGTGCTGCTGTTCCGCTACTCCGCTTTGACCTTCAACGGCCATCGCATCCACTACGACCGCCGCTATGTCACGACCGAGGAAGGCTATCCGGGCCTGATCGTCCATGGCCCGCTGATCGCGACGCTGCTGACCGACCTGTATCGCCGCAACGATCCGCGCCCGATGAAGTCGTTCAAGTTCCGCGCCGTCAGCCCGCTGTTCGACATCGCCCCCTTCAGCGTCCACGGCAAGCAGGGACCGGACGGCAAGGTCGCGCTCTGGGCCGCCAACGCGCAGGGGCATCTGGCCATGGAAGCCGAGGCGATCCCCGCCTAAACTGAGGGTACAAGGCCAGAAGGAAGCGACCATGAACTTCACCCCCGCCCCGCACATCACCCAGCAATGGCATCTGTCCAAGCCGTCCGCCACCGGCAAGCGGGGCATGGTCGCCTCCCAGGTCAAGGCCGCGGCCGAGGCCGGGGTCGCCATCCTCGATGCCGGCGGCAACGCGATCGACGCCGCCG
>CANJSR010000195.1 GCA_947476855.1 Acetobacteraceae bacterium | reverse complement strand
GCCACGACGTTCTTCGCGAGGTAGCGGCAGACATAGGCGGCGGACCGGTCAACCTTCGTCGGGTCCTTGCCGCTGAACGCGCCGCCGCCATGCGGGGCCGCGCCGCCGTAGGTGTCGACGATGATCTTGCGCCCGGTCAGGCCGCAGTCGCCGTCAGGGCCGCCGATCACGAAGTTGCCGGTCGGGTTGACGTAGATCTCGTTCTCGGCCGGCATCCAGCCCTTCGGCAGCACGCCCTCGATCAACGGCATCAGCATCGCCTTGATCGCGCGCTGCTCCAGCCCCTCGACATGCTGGGTGGAGACGACGACGGAGGTCGCTCCCACCGGCTTGCCATCGACATAGCGCAGGGTGACCTGGCTTTTCGCGTCCGGCAGCAGCCCGGCCACCGAGTGATCACCGGCGATGCGGCGGTCACGCATGGCGCGCAGGATTTCGTGGGAATAGTAAAGCGGCGCCGGCATCAGCGTCTCGGTTTCCCGGCACGCGTAGCCGAACATGATGCCCTGGTCGCCCGCGCCTTCGTCCTTGTTGCCGGCGCTGTCCACGCCCTGCGCGATGTCCGAGGACTGGGAGTGCAGGTGGACGGCGATGTCGCAGGTCTTCCAGTGGAAGCCTTCCTGCTCATACCCGATGTCGCGGATCGCCATGCGGGCGAGATGCGCCAGGTATTCGTGGCTGACGGAGTCGGGGCCGCGGGTTTCACCGGCCAGCACGACGCGCTGGGTTGTCACCAGCGTTTCACACGCGACGCGGGAATAGGGGTCGGCGGCCAGATAGGCATCGAGGACGGTATCGCTGAGGCGATCAGCGACCTTGTCCGGGTGCCCTTCGGACACGGATTCGGAGGTAAACAGATATTCGCCCGTGTCGCGCATGGTTGCTCTCTCGCATCGCGGTTGATGGAAGCCGAGGACCACCCTAGGGCAGCCGGCAGGCAGGGTCGGCGGTGTGTGACGGAAAGGGGCGGTGGAATCAAGTACGACGGTGCCATTCCCCCGGAACAATCGGCCCCGACATCGCAATGAGGCCGTGGTGGCGGTCCGCCGCCCGCTATCCCGCCAGTTCGCGCCGGACGATCGCGGCCCCCTCGGCCATCGCCTTCAACTTCCCAAAGGCCGTGGCGCGCGGCAGGTACTTCATCCCGCAATCCGGCGCGATCACCAGTTTCGTTGCATCCACATATTTCAGCCCGGCCCGGATGCGTCCGGCCACGGTCTCCGCGGTCTCCACGCCGGGATCGCCCAGATCGAGCACGCCGAGCATGATGGTCTTGCCGGAGAGGTCTCGGAGGACGCCGAGGTCGAGTTTCGGCTGGGCCGCCTCGATCGAGATCTGATCCGCCGCCGTATCGGACAACTGCCCGAGAAAGCTGTATCCGGACGGCTTGTTCGCCACCACCGCAGCATACCCGAAGCAGAGATGCACGACGGTCGGCCCCTCGATCCCCTGCAGGGCGCGGTTGATGGCCTTGATGCCATAGCGGGCGGCTTTCTCCGGCGACTGGCGGACCCAGGGTTCATCGAGCTGGACGACATCGACGCCGGTCGCCTTCAGGTCCCGTAGTTCCTGATTGACCGCGACGGCGTAGTCCATCGCGAGTTCTTCCTCGTCCTTGTAGAAGTCGTTGCGCGCCTGCTGGGACAGGGTGAACGGCCCAGGCAGGGTGATCTTGGTCGCGTGCGTGGCGTGCTGGCGCAGGAAGGTGGCGTCCCGGCTCTCAACCGCCGCCACCCGTCGGATCGGGCCGACGACGCGCGGCACCGGCGTCACCCGCCCGGTCTGGGAGGTGACCTGGCCGGGCGTGGTGGCGTCGATCCCCTCCAGCGCGAGCGCAAAGCGGTTGGAATAGCTCTCCCGCCGGATTTCCCCGTCGGTCACGATGTCGATCCCGGCCCGTTGCAGTTCCTGGATGGCGAGGATCGTGGCGTCGTCCTGCGCCTGCTCCAGCCATTCGGGCGGGATGCGCCACATGTCATGGGCATGGACCCGCGGCACGCCGTGCTGGTGCAGGGTCGCGCGGTCGACCAGCCAGTCCGGCTGGGGGTAGCTACCGACGACGGTGGTGGGCAGCAGATGGGTCGGATAGGTCATGGTCCGGCTCTCCCTACAGGGTCCAGGCGTTGATCGCCGGGTTCAGTCCAGCAGCCCCGCCGCCATCGCGTATCCACGCCGGCGCGTGGGCGGCAGCGGATGGCAGCCGGCGACACGTTCCAGCATCAGGCGGGCATCCGCCTCCAGCCCCGCCTTCAGGGCGGAGTCCAGGAAGACCTGTTCCAGCACGTCCTGCTGGGCGTGGCTGCCGCCCAACTGGTACATCTCCCCCAGCACCGGGCGCATCAGGGCGACGGCGCGGGCGTGGTCGCCCAGGCCGTTGGCCAGCACGGCTTCACTGACCGGGACGGCGATATCGCCGACCAGGCTGGCGTTGATCCCCGGGCCCTGGGCGAAGTCGCGCATGGCGGAGAGCATGCGGCGGCCAGCCTCGGCCCGCCCGGTGGCGGCGAGGGCCATCATCCAGTGCGGCAGGGTGAATCCGGACAGGCAGTCGCCGATCCGGGTCTCGGCCTTGTCGGCCAGTTCGACCCAGCGGTCCCCGACATCCACCCCATGCCGGCCCAGGCGGAACAGCATGGAGGCGGCGTTCTGCACATCGATATACAGGTCCGGCGTGCCCTGGGTCAGGGGAGCGCTGAGGTCGCGGAACCTGGTGTCATACAGGGTCAGGACACGGGCGAGGTCGCCGCGCTCCACGAAATACATGGCCTGGTGCCACCAGAGATGGTGCTGGAGGTTGTTCCCACCCTCCCAATGCGGGGCCAAAGCGTCGACCCAGGCGATGCCTTCGCCGCGGCGGCCGGTCATTTCCATCACGTGGGCCACGCCATGGGCGGACCAGAGGTCGCCGGGGTCACGGCGGATGGCTTCCCGGCCGGCGTGTTCGGCCTCGGTGTAGTAGCCGCTTTCCTCATGCGCGAAGCAGCGGCAGCCCAGGATGGCGTTGTAGCCGGGCATGGCCTCGGACCAGTGCTTCTCGACCGCGAGGACGGAGGCCAGCATCGCCTCTGGCCGGCCCAGCCAGAAGTTCACGAAATGGGCCAGGCGGAAGGCCAGGACGTCTTGCGGGTGGTCGGCCAGGATCTGGTTCCAGACCTCCACCGCGCGGTCGGGCTCTCCGTTGGCCCAGGATTCCAGGGCGGCGACATGGGCGTGTTCGCGAGGGGTGGCGCCGGGGACGAAGCGCCATGCGGCGCGCAGGGCCTCCTGCGCCATGGGCAGGGCGGTGTCCTTGAAGGCCAGCATCGCGAAGTAGCCCTTGAGGCAGTGCCCCATGGCGAAATAGGGGTCGGCCGCGAAGACGGCTTCCATGCGGGCGGGGATGTCGGCGCGGTAGCGCAAATAGCCCTCGATCGCATGATCGAAGGCGGCAACGGCTGCGTCGGATGCCGCGGTGACGGTCAGTCCCCTGATGTCCTGCCCCATGCTGGATACTCCCCCCTGAGATGTCGGGGTTCAGCCTAGCACGGAACGACGCGGGTCGGGCGAGAGCGCCGGCGGCGCGGTCTCAGGCGAGGGTGATGTCGACCGTTGCCACGCCCTGGCGGATGATACCGAGGGCCTGGGCGGCGCCGAGGGAGAGGTCGAGGACGCGGCGCTTAGAGGGGAGGCGGTCGTTGATGACCACGACCACGGACCGGCCGGTGGCGGCATGGGTGACGCGGATACGGGTTCCGAACGGCAGCCAGGGGTGTGCGGCGGTCATGGCGTTCTGGTCGAACCGGACGCCGGAGGCAGTGCGTTTGCCGTGATGGGCCTTGCCGTAATACGAGGCCTTGCCGTTCTGGCCAGCCCAGCTGAGTTGGAAATTCCCTGACGTCGCCTCCGCCTGCCGTTCCTGTCCGGGCGTGTCCCGGTTGGAGCGGTCCGCGAACGCGGCGGCCGGGAGCAGCATGAGCGCGGCGCCAGCGGCGAAGGTGACGAAATAAGGCCTAATCATGGCGCGGCGATGAGGACGAAAGTGGTATAAATTGTGCCGATCCCTGTGATGTTCAGCGGTGAAGGGAATACATCCCCCCGACAATGCAGCCGAAACGACCGCTATTGTCTTACGAAAATCCACCAGAGTGGTGAATTTGCGGCATTTTTTCGTGCCGCTAAGGTCTTTATCCCAGCCCATGATCATGATAATGCTTGTTTTCGACCAACTAGGCAACCCCGGGGATGTATTTTCGTGTGTTGGGATGACGATCCACTCACGTAACGACTGTCCGCAACGCGGCGCTCCGCCCCGATTTCGGCCCCCGATCCACCCGGGAATTTACCCCCAGATTTTTCCCCTGGATGGCCCCCGGAGACCTGTCTCGGGTCCCCGGCCGGGGTGTCGGCGATGCTGACGACCTTCGCCATCGTGCTGTTCGGGGTATTCGCGGCGGCGGTCCTGCGGGGGTTCACCGGGTTCGGGTTCGGCCTGGCGGCGGTGCCTCTGCTGAGCATCGCGCTGCCGCCGTCCCAGGTGGTGCCCTTTGTCGTGGTGCTGCAGGTCGTGGTGGGGCTGGGCGGGCTGCGCGGGGCCTGGAAGTCCTGCGACTGGCGGTCGATCGGCCTGCTGACCCCCGGGCTGGTGGTGGGAATCCCCATCGGCATCTCCATTCTGAGCGTGTTCGCCGCCAATCCGGTGCGCCTGGCGATCGG
Source organism: Acetobacteraceae bacterium (assembly GCA_947476855.1). The sequence goes on along the minus strand of CANJSR010000195.1, from coordinate 3,821 downwards.
GTTCGTGATCGCCGCCTCGGTCGCGCTGCTGTGGTTCGGGGTGCGCCTGCCGCCGCGGCCGTCTCGGTGGATCGCCGGCGGGGTGGGGCTGCTGTCGGGCGTGATCAGCGGCCTGGCGTCGATGGGCGGGCCACCGATCGTCGTCTATCTGCTGGCGCTGGGGCATGGGGCGGTCGTCGTGCGGGCGACGTCGATGGTGTTCTTCATGCTGTCGGGCATGGTCTCCACGGTGCCGATGTCGATCACCGGCCTGATCGACCGGGACACGCTGATCTGGACCTTCGTCGCCACCCCCGTTCTGTTCCTGGGCTCCTGGCTGGGGACCTGGGGTTTTCATCGGGCCAAGCCGCATCATCACCGCAACACCGCGCTGACCGTCCTGTCCGTGCTCGCCGTCGTGCTGATCGCCCGGGCGCTGATCGGCACCTGAGGCGCGTTGCGTTATTGATTTTGCGCGCAGCCGCCACGCCAACCCTGCGCGCATACCAGTCGCCGGAAGGGCCGCCTGGTATCAGTCGTGATCCCGGACCCGGCCGCGGGTCTGCTTGGTGCTGGACCGGCGGGCCTTGGTCTCCAGCCGTTCCTTCTTCGAGGAAAAGGTCGGGCGTGTCGGCACGCGGCGGATGGGGGCGATGGCGGCGCGCTGGATCAGGCGGATCATGCTCTCCAGCGCCTCGGTCCGGTTGCGGTCCTGGGTGCGATGCTGCTGGCAGGTGATGATGACCTGGCCGGACAGGGTCAGGCGATGGCCGGCGAGCTTTTCCAGCCGCGCGCGGATGGCGGGGGGCAAGGCCGCGCGGTCGAGGTCGAGGCGGAGCTGGACCGCGGTTTCGACCTTGTTGACGTTCTGCCCGCCAGGACCGGAGGCGCGGAGGAAGGATTCCTCCAGCGCCGTCTCATCGAGGAACAGGTTCGGGGTGATGCGGATCATGGCGGGTCAGCGGGCACTTCGGATGGGTGATTTCTCACCGGACATGGGGTTGGACCGTGCGAAAAAAGAGGGTGTGCGCCTGGGAGGGGCCTTGGTCCGGGTTTTCCCTGGGTTGGAATAGCACGGAGGAGCAGAGAGGCGTCACGGAGGACACGGAGATCGGGGGGGCGGCGTCGGGGACGGAATAGTTCAGCATATGTTCTTTATTGATATCCCAAATCGGCGATACTGGCAAACCCCAACCGGTGGCCAAGCCCGGGCGAACCCGCGATACTGGCCCGAAAGCCACGGAGGACGCCCGCATGACCATCATCCGCGCCATCGACGCCGACGGCCTGAAGGCCGCCTTGCATGACGGGCAGGAGATCGCCCTGCTGGATGCGCGGGAGGAAGTGTCCTTTGACGCTCGGCATCTGCTGATGGCCGCTTGCCTGCCGCTCAGCCGGCTGGAGATGCTGGTGGATGGATGTGTTCCTCGGCGTGGCACGCGGGTCGTCTGGTGCGACGATGGGGAGGGGCTGGCAGAGCGCGCCGCCGAACGGATGGCGGGGCTGGGCTATACCGATGTTTCGGTGCTGACCGGGGGCATCTCGGCCTGGGAGGCCGCCGGCCATCGGATCTACTCAGGCGTGCATGTGCCGAGCAAGGCGTTCGCGGAGGTGGTTGAGCATGAGTGCGAGACGCCTTGGATCACGGCCGAGGAACTGAACCGGCTGATTGAGACCAAGGCGGATATCGCGCTGTTCGATAGCCGGTCCTACGAGGAGTTCTATAACAATTCGATCCCGACGGCGATCTCGGTGCCGGGGGCGGAGCTGGTGTATCGGTTCGATGACCTGGTTCGCTCCCCCGAGACGATGGTCGTGGTGAATTGCGGCGGGCGGACCCGGAGCATCATCGGGGCGCAGGCGCTGATCAACGCCGGGGTGCCCAACAAGGTGGTGTCGCTGCAGAACGGGACTCAGGCGTGGCATCTGTCGGGGTTCAATGTGCTGAAGGGGGAGACCGCTCGGATGCCGCCGGTTTCGGCTGGCGGGCACGCGGCGGCGCGGGCGCGGGCGGAGAAGGTGGCGGCGCGCTTTGGCGTGACGCGGATCGATGCCGCGACGCTGGCGCGCTGGCAGGCCGAGGACGACCGGCGGACTCTGTATGTCTTTGATGTGCGGGACCCGCTGGAATACCGGGCGGGGCATATCCCCGACATGAAGAACGTGCCCGGCGGGCAGTTGGTGCAGGAGACGGACCGGCATGCGGCGACCTGGGGGGCTCGGGTTGTCTGTGTCGATGACGATGGCGTGCGGGCGGTGATCACGGCGCATTGGCTGGTGCAGATGGGCTGGGATGCGGCGGCGATGACGGTGGATATGCGGGCGGAGGGGACTCAGGTTGGGCCCTGGAGCCCGGTGGTGCTTGGGTCGACTGATCACGCGGTGACGATTGATGAGGCCGCGTTGAAGGTCCGGCTGGATAACGGGGCGGCGGTGGTCGTGGACCTGGACTGGCACCGGGACTACCGGGCGGGCCATATTCCGGGCGCCTGGTATGGGATTCGGTCCCGGTTGGACGCGATCATCCCGATGCTGCCCGAGGTCGATTTGATCGTGTTCACGTCCTCGGACGGGGTGCTGGCGGAGCTGGCGGCGGCGGAATGGGCCGGGCGGGCGCGGGTGGCGGCTCTGGTCGGGGGGACGAAGGCCTGGGTGGCGGCGGGGCTGCCGCTGGAGGCGGGGGCGACGAAGCTTGCCACGACCGCGGACGATACGCGGCTGCGGGCGCGGGAGATGGCCGGGAACGTCGAGGACGCGATGCGGGCGTACCTGTCGTGGGAGGTTGATCTGGCTGGCCAGATGGCGACGGATGATGACCAGCGGTTCCGGATTTTGGCTGGGCACTGACGGGGGGGGGGCGTGTGTCCCGGGGCGAGCGTTGCCCAGGCGGGGGGCTGACGGACGACCCTTCAATTGTGGGGGGATGCACCGGCCTTCCCCCCCCTCGTGATGGATGGGCTTGACCCATCCATCGCCGCGCACCCTGTCGTTTGGCATAGGGGCACAACGGCTGGCGACGGAATCCCAGGCGATGGGCGGGTCCAGCCCGCCCATGACGGGGGAGAGGACGGGGTCTGGGTTCCCAGAAGCGCGAAGCCGTGGATGGCGGCCCTTCGGCCGCCACGACGGGTTGAGAGGTCCGGGAACGCGGGTTGAGGATCAGCGGCGGCGGGCCGAGCAGCAGGGAAGACGGGTTGAGGGTCCGGGGGACCCGCCGCCAGTCCGGGGACTGGCGGCACGGACGGGGAACGACCACCCAACGGCGGCCGGGATCAGACCGCCTTGCAGACCAGCCCGGAGTCCACCGCGTCGGCACAACGCCCGCACAGGCCCGGATGGGCCGCGTGGGTCCCGACTTCCGGCAGCACCTTCCAGCAGCGGGCGCATTTCTCGCCCTCGGCCGGACGGACGGCGGCCATTTCGTCGCCCTCCCCAGCCACCGAATGAACGCCGGAGACGATGGCGACCTCGGCCCATTCCGCTTCGTTCAGCAGTTCCGCCTCATCCGGCGCCAGTTTCAGCGTCACGTTCGCCTGCAGCGAGGCGCCGATCGTCTTGGCGGCGCGGGCTTCCTCGATCGGGATGGTGATGCGGCGGCGGATGGCGCGGATCTGCTCCCACTTCGCGGCCAGGGCGTCGTCGCGCCATGCGTGCGGCATGTCCGGGAAGGTCTGGAGGTGCACGCTGCTGTCCTCCCCGAACCGGGCGCACCAGGCTTCCTCGGCCGTGAAGCACAGCACGGGGGCGAGCCAGGTGGTCAGGCAGCGGTGCAGATGGTCCAGCACCGTCCGCGCCGCCCGCCGGCGCAGGCTGTCCGGCCGGTCGCAGTAAAGCGCGTCCTT
>CANJSR010000194.1 GCA_947476855.1 Acetobacteraceae bacterium | reverse complement strand
GAAGGCGGGGAACAGGCTCGACCGCCACCCGGCTCCGCCGCTAGCATCCGCGCCAACCAGTCCAAGGACCCGCCATCATGCGCTTCGGCCTGCTTTATGAACTGCAACTCCCCCGCCCCTGGGACGACAACGCCGAACATCGCCTGATCCATGAGGCGCTGGCCGAGGCCGAACTCGCCGACCAGTTGGGCTTCGACTACCTCTGGGCGAATGAGCATCATTTCCTCGAGGAATACTCCCATTCCTCCGCGCCGGAGGTCTTCCTCGCCGCCGCCGCCGCGCGCACCCGCCAGATCCATGTCGGCCATGCCGTCGTGCTGTCCCCGCCCGGCTACAACCCGCCCGCCCGGGTCGCCGAACGCCTCGCCACGCTCGACCTGATCTCCAGCGGGCGCGTGGAATGGGGCACCGGCCAGTCCTCGTCGCGCACCGAGCTGGAAGGCTTCAACGTCGACACCACGACCAAGCGCGCGCAATGGGCCGAGGCCACCGAGCAGACCGCCAACATGATGGCGATGGAGCCCTATCCGGGGTTCGAGGGCCAGTATTTCTCGATGCCCGCGCGCAACATCGTGCCGAAACCGTTCCAGAAACCGCATCCGCCGATCTGGGTCGCATGCTCCAACCGTGACACCATCCACGCCGCGGCCCGCAACGGCATCGGCGCGCTGGCCTTCGCGTTCATCGATCCGACGGAAGCGGGGAAATGGGCGAAGGAATACTACGACATCATCAAGTCGGATGAGTGCGTTCCGATCGGCCACACCGTCAACGCGAACATCGCGATGGCAACAGGATTTTCCGTCCATCACGATGAACAGGAAGCCAAGGCCCGCGGGTTGGAGGCGTTCCAGTATTTCGGCTTCGCACTCGGTCACTACTACGTGTATGGACAGCACACGCCGGGCCACACGCATCTGTGGGAACGCTTCCAGATCGCGCGATCCGAACTGCCGGACGTCGCGCATGGCAATGGGATCGGCACGCCGGAGCAACTGCGCCAGCGGCTGATGGAGTATCAGAACGCCGGCGTCGACCAGGTGATCTTCATCCAGCAGGCCGGCCGCAACAAGCACGAGCACATCGTCGACTCGCTGAAGCTGTTCGCGAACGAGGTGATGCCCTTCATGAAGCAGGACCAGCACGAACGCGACCGCCGCAAGCAGGAGGAACTGGCCCCCTTCATCGAGGCCGCGCTGAAACGCAAGAAGTGGATGGCCCCCCTGCCCGCCGGCCAGATCCCCACCGTCACCGCCTATGGCCGCACGGTCGTCGCCGCCACGACCGACACCGAGAAGGCCACCTACCGCATCGGCGCCGCCGGCGGGTTCGAGGTTCCGATGGAGGATCTTGTGACAAAAAAGTTGCAGGGGGAAACAATCTGACCCCTGTGACTTCGATCACTGCGCCCCTGACCAGGCCGGCCTATCAACGCCATGACGATGAACGTGTTGGGACGGTTCAATGCGAAAGATGGAGAGCAGGCCTCGGCTTGAAGTGATCCACGGACGTGCCGCGATCCGCGGCGCGTTCGGTGCGCGGGGCGCGATCCCCGCCCCCATGGGACACGACCCGAACCTGGTCTGGAGCCGCACCGACCACCTGGTGATGGAACTGGACCGCACGACGGGAGCCGCCAAGGCGCTGCTGGGGGCCCGCTTCGGCACCACCGGGCGCGACCCGTTCCTGCTGCTGGATGCCCAGGCGAGCGATCCCGTCAGCGAACGGACCTGCCGCCACATGGTCGCCGCCCTGCTGCTCCGGCTCGCCGCGCTGGAGGATCTGCCCGCCGCGCTGGTGACACATGCGGACAACGCCCATCTCAGCCGGGCCTTCCGCTCCGTCGCCGCCTCGATCACGGACGCGGCGCTGTATCCCATTCCCGACAGCACCGTGATCCCACTGCGCACCGCCGCCATGACGCAGCGGATCAGCCGCACGATCGGCGTTCCGTCCTGGTCGGGCCATGGGGTGAACACGCCCCACCTCGTGACGCTCGATCTGCGTTCGACGTTCGAGGACGACATGGTCCCCGTGCTCAACAAGCTGTTCCGCCAGCGTTCGGCGAACCGCGATGCGGCCCCACTGCGGCAACGATCCGCCCGCGCCAGTTGACATGCAGCCCCGACGGGTGTGCCTGACAGGAAAGGCACCTACCGCGTCGAGGAAACAGCATGCCCATCACGAAACTGCTCATCGCCAACCGGGGTGAGATCGCGATCCGCGTCGCCCGCACCGCCTCCGAGATGGGCATCGCCACGGTCGCGATCCATTCCGAGGACGATGCGCAGTCTTTGCATGTCCGAGCCGCCGACACCGCCGTTGCCTTGCCCGGATCGGGCGCCGCCGCCTACCTGAACGCCGCCGCGATCGTTGCCGCGGCCAAGGAAAACGGCTGCGATGCGATCCATCCCGGCTATGGCTTCCTGAGCGAGAACGCCGACTTCGCCAATCTCTGCCGCCAGGCCGGGATCATCTTCGTCGGCCCGCGCCCAGAGACGATCGCCCTGTTCGGCGACAAGGCTCAGGCCCGTCATTTCGCCACGCGCTGCGAGGTGCCGATCATCCCCGGCACCTCCGGCCCCACGACGCTGGACCAGGCGCGCGACTTCATGGCCGCGCTGGGAACCGGTGGCGCCATCATGGTCAAGGCGGTCGCCGGCGGCGGCGGGCGCGGCATGCGCGCGGTGACCGATCCCGACCAGCTTGCCACCGCCTTCGAGCGTTGCCGGTCCGAGGCGCTGCAATCCTTCGGCAACGGCGACGTCTATGTCGAACGCCTGTTCCCCCGCGCCCGCCATATCGAGGTGCAGATCATGGGTGACGGCACCGGCGCCGTCTCGCACCTGTGGGAACGCGAATGCAGCCTCCAACGCGAGCGCCAGAAGATCGTCGAGATCGCGCCGGCCCCGTTCCTGTCCCCCGCCACGCGGGAAAAGCTGCTGACCGCCGCGACGACGCTCGCCGCCGCCGCCAACTACCTGAACGCCGGCACCTTTGAGTTCCTGGTGGACACGACAACCGACGCCGTCGCCTTCATCGAGGCCAATGTCCGCCTCCAGGTGGAGCACACCGTCACCGAGGAAGTCACCGGCATCGACCTGGTGCGCGCGCAGCTTGAAATCGCCGCCGGGGCGACGCTGGCCGACCTCGGCCTGACCCAGGCGGAGATCCCCCTCCCCCGCGGCATCGCCATCCAGGCGCGGGTGAATCTGGAAACCATGCAGCCCGACGGTACCGTCCGCGGATCGGGCGGCGTGCTGGGCGCCTATGAGCCGCCTTCGGGGCCCGGCGTGCGCGTCGACGGCTATGGCTATGCCGGCTACCGCACCAACCCGCGCTTCGACTCGCTGCTGGCCAAGGTGATCGTCCATAGCCGTACCAACCGCTTCGCCGACGCCGCCGCCAAGACCGTGCGCGCCTTGTCGGAGTTCCGGGTGACCGGCGCAGCTACCAATATCGGCTTCCTGCAATCCGTCCTGCGCCACCCTGGTGTCATCAGCGGCGACGTCCACACCCGCTTCATCGAGGAACACGCTCCCGCCCTCGTCGCCGCCGAACCGACCCAGGCCCGCTATTTCGAGGCCAAATCGGCCGCCGCCGCCCGCCGCCCCGGCATGCGCCTGCAAACCGACGACCCGCTGGCGATCGTGGCCCTCGGCCAGGAACGCGTGGCCCAGGCGCAGGATGAGGCGCCGGAGGATGAACTCGCCGGCCCCGAGGGTACCGTCCCACTACGCGCGCCCATGCAGGGCACGATCGTGTCCCTGACGCTGGCCGATGGCGCCGAGGTGCGGGCCGGCCAGGAAGTCATGGTGATGGAAGCCATGAAGATGCAGCACACCGTGCCCGCCCCCGTCTCCGGCATCCTGCGACTGGTCACGGTCGCCGTGGCGGATACGGTGTTCGAGGGCCATCCCCTGGCCTTCATCGAGGAACGCGCCGTCGCCGGCGGGGAGATCAAGCGCCAGGAGATCGACCTCGATCTGATCCGCCCCGACCTAAAGGAGGTCGAGGACCGGCGCGCCCGCGCCATGGACCCGGCCCGCCCGAAGGCGGTCGCCCGCCGGCGCGCGACCGGACAGCGGACGGCGCGCGAGAACATCCTGGATGTCTGCGATCCCGACAGCTTCGTCGAATACGGATCCCTGGTTCTGGCCGGCCGCCGCCGCACCACGCCGATGGAGCAGTTGATCGACGAATCCCCGGCCGACGGGCTGATCATGGGCCTCGCCCAGATCAACGGCGACCAGTTCCCCGAGGACAAGTCCCGCGCCGTCGTCGTGTCCTATGACTACACCGTGATGGCCGGCACCCAGGGCCACATGGGCCACCACAAGCAGGACCGGATGTTCGAGACCGCTGAACGCTGGCGCCTGCCCGTCGTGATCTTCACCGAGGGCGGCGGCGGCCGTGGCTCCGACACCGACAACCTGGTCAGCTTCTCCGACACGTTCCACCGTTTGCCGCGGCTGTCGGGGCTGGTGCCGCTGATCGGGATCGCCTCCGGCCGCTGCTTCGCCGGCAACGCGGTGCTGCTGGGCTGCTGCGACGTGATCATCGCGACGGAAGGCGCCACCATCGGCATGGCGGGCCCGGCGATGATCGAGGGTGGCGGCCTCGGCGTCTATCGCCCCGAGGAAGTGGGCCCCATGAGCGTGCAAGTCCCGAACGGCGTCGTCGATATCCTCGTGAAGGACGAGGAAGACGCGGTGCGGGTCGCCAAGCAGTATCTCTCCTACTTCCAGGGCCGCACCGAGGACTGGACCTGCGACGACCAGCGCAAGCTGCGCCACGTTGTCCCGGAGAACCGCCTGCGCGGCTATGACATGCGGGAATTGATCAGCACGCTGGCCGACGACGGCTCCTTCCTGGAAATCCGCAAGGGCTTCGGCCACGGCATGGTGACCGGCTTCCTCCGTATCGAGGGCCGGCCGGTCGGCGTCATCGCCAACAACCCGATGCATCTGGGCGGCGCGATTGACTCCGATGCCGCCGACAAGGCCGCCCGCTTCATGCAGTTGTGTGACGCGCACGACATCCCGATCCTGTCGCTGAACGACAACCCCGGCAACATGGTGGGCCCGGAGGCGGAGAAAACCGCGCTCGTACGCCATTGCTGCCGCACCTACCTGATTGGCGCCAACCTGACCGTGCCGGTGTTCTTCGTGATGATCCGCAAATCCTACGGCCTCGGGAAACTGGCCATGACCGGCGGGTCGATGCGGGTCGGCGTGTTCTCCATCGCCTGGCCCACCGGCGAGTTCGGCGGCATGGGCCTGGAAGGCCAGGTCAAGCTGGGCCGCCGCCGCGAACTGGCCGCCATCGCCGATCCGGCCGAACGCAAGACCGCGTATGAGGGCATGGTCGCGGAGCTCTACGAACGCGGCAAGGCCCTGAACGCGGGATCGCTGTGGGAAGTGGACGAGGTCATCGACCCCGCCGACACGCGCCGCTGGATGGTGGCCGGCCTGCGGTCGATGCCGCCGGTCGCCCCGCGGGAAGGCAAGAAGCGTCCCTGTGTCGATGGGTGGTGACACCACCAAGGGACAAGGGCGGATGGCCGACGACCGGCGCGATGTCACACAGGCCCCCAAGGTCGCCATCGCCTGCTCCGGCGTCGGTCATATCCGCCGCGGGATCGAAGCCTGGGCCGAGGACCTCACCACCGCCCTGCAACGCCAGGGTATCGCCGCCGACCTGTTCGGCGGCGCCCCCGGCATCGGCACCCCCCTGCCCTGCCTCCGCCGCACCGGCGCACCGGCCCGCTTCCTCGCCAGGCTGTTCCGCCGCCTCGGCGGCTGGCGCTACGGCATGGGCGCGCCCTACGAAATCGAGCAATGGACCTTCGCCTTCCAGCTCTGGCGCCGCGTCCGCGCCAACCATGACCTGGTGCATGTCCAGGACCCCCTGATCGGCCGCCTGCTGGACATCGCCCACACCCGCGGCTGGTCCCGCCCGAAAGTCATCCTCGCAAACGGCACCGGTGAGCAGCCGGCCCTGCTGGGCACCTTCCGCCACCTCCAGGAACTGACGCCCGAGGCCGCCGCCCGCTGGCACGACGGCTCCATCCCCGCCGCCATCCCTCGCCCGAGGACCGTCCACATGGTCCCCAACTTCCTCGACATTGCCGCCTTTACCCCGGGCGACCAGCGCGTCGCCCGCGCCGCCTTCGACCTGCCGGCCCAAGGCGCCATCATCCTCTGCTGCGCCGCCATCCGGTCCTTCCACAAGCGGATCGACGTGCTGGCCGAGGAATTCGCCGCCATCCCCGCAACCGACGGCCCGCCGGTCACCCTCGTGATCGCCGGCGGCCGGGAAACCGACACCGACGCCATCATCGCCCAGGCCCGCGCGCGGCTGGGCGACAGGGTCCGCTTCCTCGTGAACGTCCCCCGCGATCGCATGGCGGACCTGTATCGCGCCGCCGATATCTTCGTCCTGTCCTCCCTGTTCGAAACCTTCGGCATCGTCCTACTGGAGGCGATGGCGACCGGCCTGCCCGTCGCCTGCCACGACGTCCCGGGCTTTCGCTATGTCGTCGGCCCCGCCGGCGTCTTCGGTGCTTTCGACCAGCCAGGCGGCATCGCGCGGGCGTTGGCCCCCCTGCTCGATCCCGCGACCCGCGCCCGCCACGCCGCCCTGGCCCGCGGGCAGGTGGAGGCGCATTTCTCCGAACCGGTCGTCACGCGCCAGATCATGCACATGTATCAGGACATCCTGTCGGGACAGCCCGTCACCACCAATCATGGACACCACCCGATCCCACCGGCATGATGTCTGGATCACGATTGGATAACGGTCCCGGTGCAACACCGGCCCACAGGGAAGGACGTTTGATGTTCAAGAAACTGCTCGGCGTCGCGGTCGCCATGGCCGCGCTGCTCGCTGCCCCCGCCATCGCCGCCTACCCGGAAAAGCCGGTCAAGCTGGTCGTCCCCTACCCCGCCGGCGGATCGGCCGACCTTCCCGCCCGCCTGCTGGCCGAGGGCCTGCAGCGCAAGCTCGGCAAACCCTTCATCGTTGAAAACAAGTCGGGCGCCGCCGGCGCCATCGGCACGGAATCCGTCGTCCGCGCGGCCCCCGATGGCTACACGCTGTATTGCGGCCCGAACGGCCCCCTGGTGCTGCTGCCGCAGGTCCGCGCCCTGAACTACAAGCCCACCGACCTGGTGCCGATCGCCCCCTATGGAGAGGTCGTCTACGGCTTCGGCGTGCTGTCCACGATGAAGGCCGACAACCTCAAGGAACTGGTGGCACTCGCCAAGGCGAACCCGGGCAAGCTGTCCATCTCCTCCCCGGGCGTCGGCAGTTCCACCCATCTGCGGGATGAGGCCTTCAAGGCCATGGCCGATGTCGACATCATCCATGTCCCCTATCGCACCGGGGCCGAGGCGCTGCCCGATCTGCTGGGCGGGCGACTGGACATCATGCTGGACAACATCTTCTTCCCGCAAATCCGCATCGGGACGGTCAAGATGATCGCCGTGCTGAGCGACCGTCGCCACCCGGAATTCCCCAACGTCCCGACCTTCGCCGAACAGGGCTTCGACATCAAACTGCCCGTCTGGGGCGGGTTCCTCGCCCCCGTCGGCACGCCCAAGGAGGTGATCGACACCATCTCCCGCGTCGTCGCCGAACTGAACAAGGAGCCCGAGGTGATCGAGCGCCAGATGAAGATCGGCTGGGTTCCCTTCCAGGCCACGCCGGAAGAACTGAACAAGCGCATGATCGAGGAAGTGAAGTCCTACGACTACTGGATCAAGAAGACGAACCTGAAGCTGGACTGATGCGGGAGGGGCGTCGGCGACCAGGGCCGGCGCCCCGACCACGTGGACAACGGACAATGTGGAAAGCATCATTGTCCGGTTGATGGATTCGGCCCGTACCAGGGCGGTGCGGTGCTTGACGGAAGGGACCATGATGCTCAGGAAACTATTCGGCGCGGCCTTGTCGGTCACCGCGCTGCTCGCGACCACCACGCTGGCGACCGCCGCCTATCCCGAAAAACCCGTGAAACTCGTCGTTCCGTATCCGGCCGGCGGCGCCGCCGATCTCCCTGCCCGCATCGTCGCCGAGGGCCTGCAACGCAAGCTCGGCAAGCCCTTCGTCATCGAGAACAAATCCGGCGCCGCCGGCGGGATCGGCACGGAATCCGTCGTCCGCGCCACCCCCGACGGCTACACGATGTATATCGGCCCCAACAGCCCGATCCTGCTGCTGCCTTTGCTGCGCCCGGTCGGCTACAAGCCCACCGACCTCGTGCCCGTCGGCGCCTATGGCGAACTGGTCTACGGCTTCGGCGTGCTGTCCACGGTGAAGGCCAACAACCTCAAGGAACTGGTCGCGCTCGCGAAGGCGAACCCGGGCAAGATGTCGATCTCCTCCCCCGGTGTCGGCAGCGCCACCCATCTGCGCGATGAGGCGTTCAAGATCCTCGCCGATGTCGACATCATCCACGTCCCCTACCGCACGGGGGCCGAGGCGCTGCCCGACCTGCTGGGCGGCCGGGTGGACATCATG
>CANJSR010000193.1 GCA_947476855.1 Acetobacteraceae bacterium | reverse complement strand
GGAGGATTACGATGCTATCGTCGAGGCATGCGCCAGCGCGTGGAACTGGTTCATGGGGGAGCCAGGGCGTATTCGGTCCATCGGGGCCAGGAACTGGGCAACGGTCGGTGGTTAGGGCGGTTGGTATTATTTCGCTGCGACGCCGGATGGCCCGCCGGATCAGCCGGCGGTCGGCGCCTGGGCGGCCCTGCTGCGCGAACCGACGGAACGCGGCCTGCGCGGACGGCTGCCGACCTGGCTGGCCACCCTGCCCGCGCCCGAAACCGCCGACGCCGCGACGCGGGCGGCGCTGGCGCAAGCGCGGGCGCCGGTCGATCACCTCCGCCAGGCGGGCGCGATCGATTCCGACCTGCATACCACTCTGGCCGCGACCGCCGAGGACGCGGTGCTGCGCCCCGAGCGCCAGGGATGGTCACTCTGGACGCGGTCGGTGGTGAAGGTGGGAACCTATCGCGCGCTGGCGTATCTCGACACGGTGGCGACGACCCTGGTGGTGACCGGAAACCTGGGGCAGAGCTTCACGCTGGCGAACGCGCACGCGGTGATCAAGCCAGTCATCGCCTATTCGAATGAGATCGGGTGGTCGGGCGCCGGTGCCGGGACGGCCCGGGCGGCGCTGCTGCCGGCGTCGTTCCCCGATATCGGGGAATGATACCGCTCAGCGGCGCACCACGCGCAGCATCGCCTCGACCCGCGTCCCCAAGGCATCGGCGGCGGCGCGGGCCTGGGTATCGGCGAGCCAGCCGGCCATCATCTCGGCCACCGGCCCGGTGACAGGGCGCAGGATCGCAACAGCCTCATTGATCTGACCGTCCCGCATCCGCGCACCGGCGTCCCGCAGCGCCGCGCGGCCGGGATCGAGGTCGGCGGCGGGGCGGCCGAACGGCGTCCAGGCCACGACGGTCGCGGCCCAGGCCATCGGGTTGAAGCCCCGGTTCGGCCGCAGCACGGGATCGGTCACCCGGCGGAAATCATTGGCAAGGTCGACGGCGGTCGGCACCCCGATCGTGGCATAGGGGGCGATCCGCTCGATCAGCGGCGACAGGTCCGCGGTGGCGGCGCCGGAGGATCGCACCATGGCGACCTCTGCCACGAAGGGGGCGCCGCGCCGAAGAGCCTCGGAAAGACGGACCAGGATCATGGTCCGGGTCCAGGCGGCGGTTTCTTCCTGCTGGCGCGCGGCCTCGGTCAGGTCGGTGCGCGCCTTGGAAAGCTGGGCATTGGCGGTGGTCAGGCGCTGCTGGACGTCCTGGAGGGTGCGTTCCTGGCGCGTAATCGACAGCGCGTCCTGCTGCTGGGCCTGGCTGATGGCCGTGGTGATACCCAGGACGCGCAACGCGCCGTCATACCAGAACGGCGTCGTCAGGCTGACGCCGAGCGCCACCATCGCGATGGCCCATGCCGGCCCGCGCGGCTGCGGGAGGGGGGGCGGCGGCGTTTGCGGGACATAGGCCGTCTGATGGACGACCGGCGGCGGTTCGGGGGCAGGCGGAGCCGGCCTGACAGCCTCGGGTGCCGGCTTCGCGACCACCGGCGTGGGGGCGGGCTTCGGCGTCTCGGTCACCGGGAGAGCCAGCGTCGGCGTGGACGGCCGTGCCCAGGCGGCGGGCTCCGCGTCCCGCGCGGACACAGGGCCCGGCGTGTCCGTGACCTGCGGGCTCACCGTCGTCGAAAAATCCGCCGTCGGGGCGGTCTTGTCCACGGCCGCATCCGTGATCTGAGGGTTCACCGTCGTCGGGAAATCGGTTGCCAGGGCAACCTTCCCCTCCACCAGGTCAGTTGTATGAGGGTGTACCGTGGCCTGCGGTTCAGCCACGTCCGCGGCCCGCGGCTCCTGAACCGTCGGCATCACAACGACGTCCTGCGGCAAGGCTTCGATCGGCGTGCCACGGGACGGCGCTTGGCCGGGCTTGGCGAATACATCCGGCAACTTTACCGGCGGTTTACGGGCCATGGATGGCTTTTTCCTCGTTCGGTCCGTCAGGATGCCCTGGCCAGCGCCGGCGTCGCGGCGCGATCAATTTTCCGCAGTTCGGCCTTGATGAAGACCCAGAGTTCCCGGATCTCGGTCGCGGCCTTACCGGTCGTTTCATACTCGGTCGTCACCTGTGCCGCCGAGGCCGCCGCCGGAAACGCCGAACGGAACCGCAGCACTCCGGCGACGCGGCCCTGGCGCGCCAGGATCGAAATCGCCTCATCGATCGCGCGGATGCGGCGGCCTGTCGGTGCCTGGGTCACCACGAAGGCATAGCGCCGGCCCGCCTGCTCGATCATCTCCACGATCTCGGGCAACGCCTCAAAGTCGTCGGAGGTGGGACGGACCGGCACCAGCACGAAATCGGCCGCGTCCATCACCCGGCGGATGAAGCTGTGGACCGAGGGCGGGACGTCGATCACGACCAGGTCGACCCCGCCGCTGGCGGCGAGTTGCGACAGCGTGGCCAGCAACTGCTCGGGCTTGACCGCGGCCAACGCCGGGTTCGGCGTGCCGGTCGTCCCCGCCGTGCGCCGGTTCCACCATTTCGACAGCGTTGCCTGCGGATCGAGGTCGATGAACACGACCCTTTGCCCATTGCGCGCGGCCAGAACGCCGATCTCCCGCGCGATCGTGCTCGCTCCCACGCCGCCCTTCTGCTTGGCCAACATCACGGTGTGCATGCCACGCGCGCTCCCCACCCGTCGGTTGATCCGAACGTCCCCGCGCCATCGTAGGCCGTGGCGCGGGGCGAGCGCAATTCGTGAGGGTGGGGGGAGCGGGTCAGGGCAGGACACTCCCGACCACGCGCCAGGTATAGGTCGCGACCGACGCGGTCACGGTCGCCGCCACCGACAGGCCGCAGAACAGACCCGCCGTCGGGCCGGCCGCGCCGGTGCCGCTGGCCCAGACCAGGATCAGCCCGATCACCGCGCCGCCGGCGCAGGCGGAAATCGCGGCCTCGGTGATACCACCCTCACGGACGGCGGAGGCCTCGTTCACCACGACCTGCGCGCCGGCCGGACCGACCGGGCCGATGGCGAGCGACAGCGCCAGCAAAGGGCCCAGCAGCGCGGTGCGTCGGTTCATCGTGGGGTTGCTCCCCAACGGTCGAGCCGCGGGGCCAGCGTGTCGGCCGCGGCGCGGGCGGATGCGTCGGCCAGCCAGGCGTCGACCCAATCGGGGCGCGGCGCCTCGATCCGCCGCAGGGCCGCCATGGCACCCAGAAGGTCGGCGTCGCGCATCAGCGCCTCGGCTTCGATCAGATTGGGGTTCAGCGGATCGGCCGGCGTGGGCGTAGGCGACATCATCACCACCCGCCGCAGCCAGGCGATGGGGGAGTCGCTCGAGGATGCCATGGTCATGGCCATGCCGTGATGGAAGCGTTGCCGTACCTCATACGCCGGGGGCAAACCGGTTTCAGCGAAGGGAGCCACCGCGGCCAGCAGCGCCGCCAGGTCGGGCGGCGGGGCCGCGACCGCGCGCAGCGCCGCGAGTTCGGCCACGAACCCGTCCTCTCCACGCAGCGCGGCGGCAAGATCGGCCGCGGCGCCAGCCGCCAGCGCGTCCCGCATCGAGGCCAGGCGCTTTTCCAGCGCGCCCATGTCCTCCCGCAGCTTCGCGACCGTCGCCTCGGCCGCCTTCAGACGAGTCTCGGTCGCGGTGGAGCCTTTTTCGAGCTGGATGATGTCGGCACGATTCCGTTCCGCCGCGATCTCGGCCGTCGACCGGAAATTCAGGCTCCCCAGAATGCTCGGCACCCAGAGCGGGCCGGTGAGCGCGACGATCAGGGCCGCGCCCGCCACCATCTTCACCGATCGCGCGGTCGCCGCGAGTTCATGTGCCTGGTCGTCACGATCCATGCCGCTTACTCCTTATTGACCCTGTTTCAGTCGTCATCCGGCGTATCGTAGAGCCGTGTCAGATCGCTGTCAGCGCCGAAATCACCGCGTGCACCAAAAGGGCGACGATCACACCCACAACGATTGCGTTCGCAACCGACCGGCTGACCGCGACGGACGAATCCTTGGGCCCGAGCGCGATCAGGATGGAGGTGACGGAGGCCAGGAACCCGCTGACGGCCGCCTTGACCACGACCCATCCCATCGCGGCGGAGGGCCAGCCCTCGGGGGAGAGGACATTGCGGAAGAACAGGCTGCGGAACAACTCCCGATACTGGTTCGGGAACTGCACCATCCAGGTTTCCTGCGACGCCCAGGCGCCCAGCAGCATCGACAGCACCAGCAGCACGACGGAGCCGATGACCGTGCTGATCAGTATGGCCGAGAAGACATACAGCCGCCCCGGAATACCCAGGTTGTCCATCGCCTGGAACTGCGACGTCATGACCCGGTTGCCGACATCGGCGGCGATGACCGCGCTGTTGCGGGCGACAAACAGGATCGTGGTGATCAGCGGCAGCGCGACGCGGG
Organism: Acetobacteraceae bacterium; assembly: GCA_947476855.1. The sequence continues at coordinate 4,120 of CANJSR010000193.1, read as the reverse complement.
CCTGCACGGTACCCAGGCCCACCAGCGTTTCATCATGCAGCAGCGACTTCAGCAGGCCGCCATAGGAATAGTAATTGAACCCAAACCAGATCGTAACAAACCCGGTGATCGCCGCGCCCGCCGCGATATACATCAGCATGACGGGGGAGGCGCACAGCAGCCAAAGGTACCCCAGCACATAGTGGGAGAACCAGAACAGCCGCGAATGCCGGGGCAGGCCCCTGCCCTCTCCCAACCGCCAGCGCCGCCGGGGGCGGGCGTCCGCGTCCGGCGCGGCAAGGGTCTGGGGAACCGCCGGCGTGTCGGTGATGCCCGATGCGACCGCCAGCCCCGCTTCCAGCGCGTCGATGTTCGGCGCCACCTCGGTCAAGGTTGCCCGGCGGGCGTCCATCACCAGGATACGATCGGCGACGGGAATAAGCTCGGAGGCGTGATGAACCGCGATCAGCGCCGGCTTGCCCATCGTCTGGCACAGCCCGCGGATCAGTTCCACGAGCCGGCGGGAGGAGATGATGTCCAACCCCGAATTCGGTTCGTCGAACAGCAGCACCGGCTGGTCAGACAGCACCGTGCGCGCGATCGCCAGCCGCTGGCGCTGCCCGCCGGATGACGCGCTGACCGCCTGGTGCGGATCGATATCCCCCAGCATCGGCAGCATCGCCGCTTCCAGGGACGGCGTGACGTTCCCCGCCGCATGATCGCGGGCGATGCGAAGATTGGCCTCGGCGTCGAGTTCATCGAACAGCGCATGGCTCTGGAACACGACACCGCCGACGCCGGCCTGCTCCTCGGCCAGGTCGATCCGCAGGTCGCCGCAGGTCAGCATCCCCGACACGTTCCAGCCATTGCCGCGATCCAGCAGCCCGCCCAGCAGCAGCAGCAGGGTCGACTTGCCGCAGCCGCTCGGGCCGACCAGCAGCACGACCTCGGACGCGCCGATGTTCAGGTCGACATCGCGCAGGATCGCCACGCCATCCGGCCGGATGATCGACAGCCCCGTCGCCCGCAGGCCGGCGCCGGTCGCGCGCACGGCCCCCACCTCCTCGTCCCCCACGATATCGTTCACGAGCGGCCCTTCCGGTCGAGCGTCTGCACCGCGGAACGGTCGAGCGCCGCGATCGCGTCCCGTTGCGATCGGCTCATGTAGACGACCACCCGATCGCCCCGTCCGGCGATGGTCGCGCGGATCACCGTGGCCGCGACAAGGTTCAGGTCCTGCGACCGCGCCAGGTCCTGCCCGCCGCGCAGGCTGACCAGCAGGCGCGGGGCATATCGGGCCAGCGCGTTGGCCCGGGCGACGATACCGTCGGCATAGGGGCGGAACCGGTCATCAAACGCGAGTTCGGCCAGCAGGCCGTGCAGTTTCCCGTCATGCGCCAACTGGCGGACCAGGTCGTCCTGGTAGGTCCGCAGGAAGACAGCGGTCTGCGGCGAGTCTATCAGATGGCTGATGGCGCGCTCCGGCACCTCCCGGTGGCGCAGTTCGACGAGCGAGGCGCGCAACGCCTCCTCGATCGGTTCGGTGTTCCAGGGCCGGTCGGTGAAGGGATCGAGCATCGAAAGCGCATTGGCCCGCAGCATCCGGCCGGCGACCGAGCGGAACTGGCGTTCCACCACCGGGCGGATGTCGCGGTTGGCGAGGTCCCGCATCGCCGGTTCCAGCCCGCGCAGCAAGGCGCGCCAGGCGCCGCTGTCCTGGGTGGCGTTCCAGGCTTCCCGCGCCGCGTGCTGGAAGGCGTCGATGAAGCGGTCGCGGTAGAACTCGGCGAATTCGGGGGATTCAAGGATGTCGCGGGACCCGGAGGACAGCGCGACGACCAGGGCAGCGGCCCGTTCGCGGATCGCGGCACGTTCGGTGGGCGCGGCCAGCAGCCACAGCAGGCGCGCATCGGCGGGCAGTAGCACGGGTTCGGTCGCGGTGGCGAGCAGGGGATCGAGCGGATCGTAGAAGCCCACGCGGATCACGCCGTTCACCTCCGCCTCGGCGTTCGCGAAACGAACGGCCGATCCGGTGTCGCGCAGGGCGAAGACGGCCGGGGCGATGCCGCCGCCAGTCGGTTGCGGATCGATCAGCGTCGCCGCCGTCGGGTCCTGGGTCGGGCGGCTGGGCAGGCAGGACGCGCCGATCGCGAGGCCGGCGGCCAGGACCACCGCGCTAGCCGTCCAGTCGCGCAACGGATTGACCCGCCGCCGGCGCGTGGCGCGAAACCGATAGAGTGAGAGACGAGCGGATTTCCAGCTATACGGCAGGGACACGTGATACAAAATCCAACATTTTCAGGGCTGGCCGGCGTGATTGGGGACGACCGCGCATGCCCGTGAGCTGTATCAGATCAGCCCGTGGCAGCGAAGCGGGAACTTCACGTGCCACACGCCCCGCGTGTAGGGGATCGCTCCGGCGGGCCCCAACGCGCGCGACCCGGGTTGAAGATCGTCCGGTCGGATGGTTTCCCCGCCAACGACCTTTACAGGCCGGCGACGGGGCACCTATAACCCCGGCCTTCATCAGACGCGGGGATGTGACCTTGACAGTGGCAGATGACCTGGTCAGGCGCGGCGCCGACGAACCCGCTCGCCGGTTCGCCGACCTGGTGAAATTGTCCGGCCTGCAGACTCGCTACATCGACCGGGAGCGGGAGCAGCGCCTGCTTGAGGAAGCGGTGACACGGTTCGACCTGTCGCTCGATCAGGCGCGCGGCATCATGCGCAGCGTGGCCGAGGACCTGGGCTACACCTTCGAAACGGAAACCGCGCGCCGCATCCAGCAGGTGATGGCTCGTCAGGCCGGACGGCGGGGCACCGTGTCCCGGTCCCAGTTCAACAGCACTGCCCAGGTGCTGCGCGACTTCTCCGGCAATACCATCACCGAGACCGAGGCGCGCAAGCAGCTCAAGCGCGTGATGGCCGACAATGGCTGGCGGCCGAAGCGCGCCGGGCTGTTCTGGTCCCGCCGGTGGTATCGCCAGATCGAGGCATGATGCCCATGCGCGCCGCCGGCCCGCGGCGCGCGGTGTGACCGACGATGGACCTGCTCGATCTTCTGGGTGAGGCCGCCTTTTACCTGTTCCGCGCGCTGCTGGTCGCGACCCCGCTGCTGATCTGGCAATGGGCCGTGCAGTTTTCCCGCGCGGTGCGCGGCGGCGGCGGATCGGGCGACGCGACCGTCGCCAGCGGGGCGATGATCGGCCTCGCCGCCCTGCCCCTGCTGATCCCCCCGATGGCCCTGACCTGGGATGGCATCGTCACGCCGCACGGCGTCTGGGACCTGACCCTGGCCGAGTTCATGGAACGCGCCCTGCGCTACGAAACGCGGGCGGTGGCGGAGCTGGCGGCCGCGGTGCTGTGGGACGATGACCGCGCCAACCTGATCGCCTGGTGCGGGCTGGCGCTGCTGATCTGGGGGCTGCGGATCGGCACGGCGGCGGCGCAGCGACGCGGGCACCGGCTGCGCGGCCTGCTGATCATGGAACTGGCCGTCTTCATCACCAGCTTCCACGGCCTGATCTATCTGGCGACGCTGACACTGTGGTCGATCAACCAGCTCAATTTCTGGGTCATTCTGGTGGCGATCCTGCTGATCCAGGATTTCCGCCACAACGAACCGCCCTTCCTGCCCCGCATCCTGTCGGCCTTGTCCGGGCGGCGGCATTACCCGGAACCGCAGGCGGAGCAGATCAGGGTGGTGGATTGAGGTAGTTGGACTGGCCCGTCACCCGCCGCTTCATCAGCGACCAGGTGACGCCGGTCATCAGTATCAATGACGCGACCGAGATGAAGACGTAACCCCAGGTACGGCCGCGGCCGAGGTCGATGACCTCGAACTCCGACAGCGTGAAGACCCCGAGGAACAGCATCGCCAGCATGAACCCGAGCCCCAGGCCTCCCAGCGACAGCCAGGTGATGCGGCCGAACAGGATGTGCAGCAGGATCAGCAGCGCCGCCGCCGCCGCCTTGAGCGCGAGGGGCGCTGGACCGCCGACCCAGTCATAGAAGCTGACACCCGTGGGGTTCCACGTGGCGAACACCAGCGCGAAGCAGGCCAAAAGCCGAGCGACGAGTCCTCCGGGGCCCATCAGGTGGGGAGAGGCGTCATGTCAGGGACCGCGAGTCCATCTGGCCG
>CANJSR010000192.1 GCA_947476855.1 Acetobacteraceae bacterium | reverse complement strand
TTCGATGATGCCGACCGCGCCTTCGCCGCGAAGATCCAGGCAACGCTGACCGAGGAAGATATCGAGAGTTCGTACCGCCGAGCGGGGCTGCCAATGCGGGACGGGGTGCCGTTGTGCGACACGATCGTGCCGTTGGATGCGAAGACGGCGCCGATGATGGGCTCGACCGATGTCGGGGACGTGAGTTGGGCGGTGCCAACGGTGCAGGCGCGGGGCGCGACCTATGCGATCGGGACTCCCGGTCATTCATGGCAGTTGACCGCGCAGGGCAAGATGCCGGCCGCCCACAAGGGCCTGGTGCATGTGGCGAAGGCAATGGCGGGCACGGCGCTCGACGTGCTGCACAATCCGGCGTTGCTGGAGCAGGCGAAGGCGGATCATCAGGCGCGGGTGAAGCGCACGCCCTATGTCTGCCCGATCCCCGACGATGTCAGCCCGCCGATCGGGATGTCCGCCTAACGGCGATCAGCGGCGGTACCACCAATCCGCCGCCAGGGCGCCGGCCACGCCGCTTCCCACGACCCACACGCGGGAGGCGGCGCTGGTCGCCGCGTCGGCGATCACCGCGCCGGAATAAAGCAGCCCGGAACCCGTGCTGAGCGGCGGCGAGCCGACGGTGTTGGCCGACAGGTAGTTGGCCGCCGCCACGCCGCCGAACGTGCCGGCCAGCAGGGTGAACATATAGCTGAAATCGGTGTTGTTGCCGGCCCACTTGTCATAGGCCCAGGTCGCTCCGATCGCCCCCAGGCCGCCGGTCGTCACCGCGATCAGGCGGCTGCCGACCACGGTGCTGATGGGGATGGGGGCAAGCGCGGCACCTTCCAGCGGCAGAACGCCCAGCGATTGGGTCAGGCCATTGAAGGTTGCGACGCCCACGACCGCGCCCGCCGCCATTGCCCAGAGGCGTCCAGACTCGGTCCCGCCCTTGGGCGGGTCGGGGTGATAGAGGAAGTCACCGATCCAGGCCCCGACGACCGCGCTGCTGACCGCGTAGACGCGGCTGACCGCCACGGCCATTTCGGCGGGGATCATCGAGCTCCCGAGCAGGGTTGCCCCACCGGGCAAGGCGCCGACGCCCAGCGCCGCGGTATTGAAGGCGACAACACCCGCGACCGCACCCAGTCCCGCCACGACCGTCGCCGTGTTCGGTCCGGCGACCCAGAGCGAATGTGGCAACCAACTGGGTGGTGGAATGACAGCGGCTGGCGCGGGGGCCGGAGCAGGCATGGGCACCGGGGCAGGCACGGGCGCCGGGGGAGCCGGTGCTTGTGCCGCCTCGGCCGGCCTGGCGGGAGCGGGCGCCGGCCGAGCGGGCGGGCCCTGGCGTTGCTGCGGTGGCTGGGGCTGTGCGTGGACGGGTGTAGCGACAAGACCGGCGACCGCGCCGCAGACAACAGCCAAATTCGACAAACGCCGCATGCCGGCCCCGCTCATATAATACACTGTTATGGTTACCTATTGGCGTGATTGATACAAGTGGTATTGCAGTCGGTTGGTGTGCAAAATTGTATCGCCAATTCGTTAAGGCATGATTAATCCGCAGCGTCCTGCGTCAGCCGGAATGCCGCCGCCTTGTAGACGCCCAGGATGCGGACCTCGGAGGAGAAGAACCCCAGTTCTTCCAGCGCGCGCCGCAGGCCCGGTTGCTCGGGGTGGCCGTCGACGTCGCACATGAACTGCGTGGCCGAGAAACGGCCGCCCATCATATAGCTCTCCAGCTTCGTCATGTTCACGCCGTTCGTCGCGAACCCGCCCAAAGCCTTGTACAGCGCCGCCGGTACGTTGCGGACCCGGAACACGAACGTGGTCATCAGGTTCGGGGTCGACGGATCCGGATGCGCCGGCTTCGGGGCCATTACATAGAACCGGGTCGTGTTGTGGGACGCGTCCTCGATGTTCCGGCGCAGGATATCCAGCCCGTAGATCTCGGCCGCGAGGGATGAGGCGATCGCCGCGTCCTCCTTGTTGCCCCATTCGGCGATCAGCTTGGCGGAGCCGGCGGTATCGCCCTCCACCACTGGGACGAAAGCCCGTTCCTTCAGGATGCGGCGCACCTGGCCGAGCGCGACGGGGTGGGAATGCGCGCGCTTGATGTCGTCGATCGTCGCGCCCTTGATGCCAAGCAGGCAGTGCTCGACCCGCTGGAACTGTTCCCCCACTACGAACAGGCCGGATTCCGGCAGCAGATGGTGGATGTCGGGCACGCGCCCGGCCAGAGTGTTCTCACAGGGCAACATCGCCAGGTCGGCGCGCTTGTCGTGAACCGCCTCGATCGCCGCCTCGAACGTCTCGCACGGCACCGTCGTCATGTTCGGATAGGCATTGCGGCAGGCGAGGTCGGAATAGGCGCCGAGGACGCCCTGGAATGCGATGGTACCGGTCATGAGATCAGGCTTTCGGGTTCAACAGGGTTCGGGCGCGTTCCAGGTCCTCGGGCGTGTCCACCCCGAACAGGCCATGCGCCATGCGGGCGCAGGCGATGCGCATGCCGGCCTCCATCGCCCGCAGCTGCTCCAGCTTCTCCCGCCGTTCCAGCAGGCTGGGCGGCAGGGTGACGAAGCGTTCCAGCGACGCGCGGCGGAAGGCGTAGATGCCGATATGGTGCCACCGGGCGCCTTCGCCCCAGGGGATCGGCGCGCGGGAGAAATACAGCGCGGGCGCGACATCGGCGCCGTCCGGAAAGGCGCAGACAGCCTTGACGAAGGACTCGGTCAGCGCTTCGTGATCGGACAGGATCGGCACGACCAGCGTGCCGATGTCGATCGCCGGGTCGGCCAGCGGCGTGACCACCAGACGCAGCTGCGCGGGATCGAGCGTCGGGACATCCCCTTGCAGGTTGACCACGACATCATGCCGGCCATCAGGATCGAGGGAGAGCAGGGCGGCATGCACGCGGTCGGTGCCGGACGGCAGGGCCGGATCGGTCAGCACCGCGATGCCGCCGGCCGCGCGCACGGCGTCCGCGATCTCCGCATCGCCGCAGGCGACGGCCACGGGGCCGATATCGGCTTCTCGCGCGCGGTCCAACACATGGACGATCATCGGCTTGCCATGGATATCCGCCAGGGGTTTCCCAGGCAGGCGGGCGGCGGCCATGCGGGCCGGAATGATGACGATCGGGTTCACGGCGCGCGGCAGGTCCTGGAATTGCTCGGCGGGAAATGGCCGGCAGTGGCTTGAAGGTCTGTAATCGTTTCCCTATGGTGCGCGCACCTTATGGATGCGTTCGGTTCGGCGCAACGGCGCGACCGCCCTCGGCCAGCAGTCGGCGCATCCAGTGTATGACGACGGGCATCGCATGACGACGGGGACGTTGGGCCGACATGGATAGTATGGAATTCAACAAGGGTATTGCCGCGCTGTTGATCGCTGGCATCGCCTTCTTCGTCACCGGGACGATCGGTACGATCCTCGTCCACCCGCATAAGCCTGACCATCCGGTGCTGAACATCGCGATGCCCGAGGCGTCCGGGAGCAAGGAAGCCGCGAAGCCGGTGGAACTCGCGCCGATCGCGCCGCTGATGGCCGCCGCGGATGCGGGCGCCGGCGAAGGCATCGCCAAGAAGCTTTGCGCGAGCTGCCACACCTTCACCGATGGCGGGAAGAACGGCGTCGGCCCGAACCTGTATGGCGTGCTGGGCGCGCCGCATGGCCAGGGTGCGAACGGCTTCAACTTCTCCGCCGCGCTCAAGGGCGTCGCGGGCAACTGGTCGTATGAGGACATGAACAAGTGGCTGGCCAAGCCCAGCACCTTTGCTCCCGGCACCCGCATGGCCTTCGCCGGCATCAAGGACGACAAGCAGCGCGCCGACGTGATCGCTTATCTACGCGGTCTGTCCAAGTCGCCGATGCCGCTGCCCTGATCGGACCCATGGATCGCCTGATCGCGGCGGCCGAGGCAGCGGCGGATGTAGCCGCCGCCGCCATCCGGCCCTTCTTCCGCGCGGGCGTCGCGTCCGACCTCAAGACCGACCGTTCCCCCGTCACCATCGCCGACCGCACCGCCGAACTGGCGATGCGGGCCGTGCTGTCGGAACGGTTCCCCGACCACGGTATCCTCGGCGAAGAATTCGGGCTCGACCGTCCCCAGGCTCGGCTGCGCTGGGTGCTGGACCCGATCGACGGCACTCGCGCCTTCATCACCGGACGCCCGACCTTCGGCACGCTGATCGCGCTGCTGGAAGACGATATCCCCATCCTCGGCATCATCGACCAGCCCGTGACCGGCGAGCGCTGGGTCGGTGCCCGTGGCCGTCCGACCACGTTCCGCGGGCCGATGGGCGGCACCGCCGGCTGCCGGCCCTGCGCCGATATCGGTAATGCCGAACTCAGCTGCACCAGCCCCGAGATGCTGGGCGACGACACCCCCCGCTGGAACCGGCTGAAGAACGCGGTCCGGCGGAACTACTGGGGCGGCGACTGCTATGCCTATGGGCTGCTCGCGCTGGGCCAGATCGACGTGGTCGCGGAATCCGACATGAAGACGTGGGATTGGGCTCCCTTGGTCGCAGTTGTCGAAGGTGCTGGCGGCCGGGTCACCGATTGGTCCGGCAAGCCATTGCGGGCCGATGGCGATGGTCGGGTGCTGGCTGTTGGGGACCCAGCGTTGCTGGGTCCGGTGGTGGGGTTGCTGGGGGACGGTTAACGCGTCTCTCTCGGTCCGTGCTGTGGCTTACCCGCCACCCCGGCCCTCCCACTCAAGGGGGGTTCTGATCGGAGGTTGAGATTCCATGCGCGCTTTTGCCGTTGCCTCCCTGCTTGCGACCGCGTGGTTGATCCCGCCTGCCCTGGCGGCGGACCAGCCCGTTACGCGCAGCCACGGGATTACCATCCTCGGCAAACCCGCTCTGCCAGCGGATTTTCCGCATTTTCCCTATGTGAACCCGAACGCGCCCAAGGGCGGAGAGGTCTCCTTAGCCGCCGTTGGCACCTTCGACGGGTTCAACCCCTTCATCCTGCGCGGCACGGCTGAGGCTCGCACCATCGCGCCATGGGTCATCCTGCCGGGCGGGTCCGGCTCCGGTTCCTCGATCGGGCATGTGTGGGAGAAGCTGCTGACCCCCTCGGCCGATGAGGTCGCGACGGCCTATGGTCACCTGGCCTCGGTGATCGAACTGCCCGCCGATCGGATGTGGGTCGCCTTTGAAATCCGGCCGGAAGCCAAATTCTCCGACGGCCGCCCCGTCACGGCCGAGGATGTGGCCTGGACCTTCCGTACGCTGCTGGAAAAGGGTCGGCCCAGCTACCGCATCCAACTCGCCGACGTGAAGAATGTGGAAACCGTGGGAGAGCGCCGGGTCGTCTTCCATTTCAAGAGCAACGAGAACCGCGAACTGCCCCTGCTGGTGGGCGGCCTGCCGATCCTGCCGAAGCATTTCTTCGAGGGCCGTGACTTTACCAAGCCGCTCACCGACCCGCCGGTCGGCTCCGGCCCCTACCGCATCACGCAGTTCGAGCTCGGCCGCAGTGTCGTCTACGAGCGACGGCCGGACTGGTGGGCGGCGAACCTGCCGACCGGTGTCGGAACCAACAATTTCGACCGCGTGCGGCTGGAGTATTTCCGGGACTCGACGGTCGCGATGGAGGCCTTCAAAGCCGGCAAGGTCGATATCCGCAGCGAGAACATCTCGAAGAACTGGGCCACGGCCTATGATTTCCCGGCGGTGAAGACGGGGCTGGTGCAGAAGCAGGTCTATGACCATCGTCTCCCCGGCGGGATGCAGGGGTACGCGATGAATTCCCGTCGCCCCGCCTTCGCGAACCCCCTGGTCCGCCAGGCACTGACCGAGATGTTCGATTTCGAGTGGACCAACAAGAACCTGTTCTACGACGCCTATACCCGCACCACGAGCTACTTCAGCAACTCCGACCTGGCGTCGTCCGGCGTGCCGGAGGGTGCGGAACTGGCGCTGCTGGAACCCTTCCGCAAGGACCTGCCGCCCGAGTTGTTCACCCAGCCCTACAAGCTGCCGGTCACCGATGGCTCGGGCAACAACCGCGACCAGCTTCGGCGCGCGATCGAGCTGCTGCGGCAGGCGGGATGGCAGATCAAGGACCGGAAGGTGGTGGATGCGAAGGGGCAGCCGATGTCCTTCACGATCCTGCTGCCGGACCCGTCGCTGGAGCGGCCGACGCTGCCCTATGTGCAGAACCTCCAGAAGCTGGGGATCGACGCCAAGGTGCGGACCGTCGATCCGGCGCAGTATCAGAACCTGACTGACGACTTCGATGTCGACGCGGTCATGCTGATATTCTCCCAGGGTGACATTCCAGGCACGGAGCTGCGGGATTACTGGAGCTGCGCGTCCAGGGACACAAAGGGCAGCACGAACATCCCGGGTATCTGTGAGCCGGCGATCGACGCCCTGCTGAACAAGGTGATCACGGCCGAGGACCGGGACACCCTGATCCCCGCCGCCCGAGCCTTGGATCGCGTCCTGCTGTGGCGGTATTTCCTGGTGCCGAACTGGGGCAGCCGGGACTTCAAGGTCGCGGTGTGGGACCGCTTCGGCAAGCCCGAGGCGCCGATCCGGGAGGGCGTGAACTTCGACCTCTGGTGGGTCGACGCCACAAAAGCCGCCGCGACCGACGCCGCTCGGCGGCGCTAAGCCCGCGGGTGAGCCTTCCGCCAGACTTCCATCAGCCGGTCCGTGTCGACGGCCGTATAGCGCTGGGTCGTCGACAGGCTGGCATGGCCCAGCAGGTCCTGGATCGAGCGTAGGTCCGCCCCACCCGCCAGCAGATGGGTGGCGAAGGAATGCCGCAATGCGTGCGGCGTCGCATGGTCCGACAGCCCGTTCAGATGCCGATAGGCTCGCATCGTCCTCTGCGCCACCGCGGGATTGAGCCGCCCACCGCGCTCGCCGACGAACAGCGGGCTGGCGGACTGGCGATCGGGGTGCAGGGTCAGCCAGGCGGCCAGAGCCTCCCGCACTGCCGGCAGCACCGGGACGATCCGTTCCTTGGATCCCTTGCCCATCACGCGCAGCATCGAGTCCGATCCGGGCAGCGGGGCGTCGCGGACGTCCAGGCCCAGGGCCTCGGAAATCCGGAGCCCGCAGCCGTACAGCAGGGTGAACAGCGCCGTGTCGCGGGCCTGGGTGGTGGCCTTGTCCGAGACCTCTCCGATATCGGCGGTCAAGGCGCTCGCCTGGTCGGCGGCGAGGGGACGGGGCATCGGACGTTTCGAACGCGGGGTGGAAACGAGCTTGATGGCCGGATTATCGACCCCGTGGCGGCGCGCGAGAAAGCGGAAGAACGTGCGGACTGCCGCCATATGGCGCGCGCGGGTCGCGTTGATCGCCCCGTCATTGGCCTGATCGGCGAGCCAGGCGCGGATATCGGCCTGCCGCAGGGCTGCCAGCGCAGCCAGATCGGGTTCTCCGCCCAGATGGTTGGTCAGGAAGCCGAGAAAGGCGGCGATGTCGGCGCCATAGGCCTCGACGGTCAGAGGGGAGGCCTGTCGTTCCTGGCCAAGCCAGGTGAGGAAGGCGGCGCGGGCCTCGAAGCCGGTCATCAACGGCCGAGCGCGGCGGCGACGGCCTGCCCGAGAAACGCCAGAGCCGCGGTGCCTTGGCCGGGTTCGAGGGCGCGCGAGTCTCGGGCGAGGAGCGCGAGGAGGGCTGGTGGGCCGGAGCGGGGGATGACTGGCTGGCCTTCTTCCCCGTCACTCGCCCCCACCCCTTTATTGGCCCCACCCCCGTCATCCCCGGGCCTGTCCCGGGGACCAATAGCCGCACCGGTGCTTGTGTTGGTCCCTGGGACAAGCCCGGGGATGACGGGGTGGGGCATGACCGGGCGGGGAAAGACAGGATCGAGCATGCGGGCGGCCGGGGCATCACCCCGGCGGAACCCACCATCGCCCATCAGGGGGTCATCGTCAGACCGACCCCTATCCACAATGTCCCCATGCCCAGGCACGGCCACCAGCACGTCTTGCCCGGACAACCCCGCCGCCTCTCCGTGCAAAAGCCGAGCGTCCGTGGTGGAAGCGCGGAAACGGACCTGCCGACCGGCCATCAGGCGCGCAACGGTCCCGGCGGGCAGCATCCGCAGCCGGGACGCTTCACCGATCCCCTCCACGCACAGGCCCACCGCGTCCACGCCTAAAATGCCGGGCATTTCATCGTTGATGCAGTCCAGCGGATCGGGCGACCGCAGCAGCGCCAGAACCGCCCGCTGCACCCTTTCCGTCATCCCCACCGCCGCTCGGCCCGCGGCCAGCACGTCCTCGGCCTGTTCGGCCATCAAGGCGGCATGGGCGCGTTCGGCGTGCAGCATCGCGGCCATGTGGTCGGCCAACGTCTCCCCATGCACCCGCCGAGGCGGGGCGAGGACGCGGTAAAGAGCCGGGTTCTCCGCCAGCCAGACGGGATTGGCACGCAGGAACGCCGCGACATCCGCCGCCGTGACGACCTCGTCCCGCTCCCGCGGCTGGGGCATGCGGGTCAGGCGATCGTCTGGCCGGTCTTTGCCCAATCCGACAGGAATGCCGCCAGACCCTTGTCCGTCAGGGGATGGTTGAACAGCATCCGCAGCGTCGCGGGCGGGACCGTCACG
>CANJSR010000191.1 GCA_947476855.1 Acetobacteraceae bacterium | reverse complement strand
TCGCGCGTCCATTTCCGTTCCAGGAAGGCACGGATCGCGTCGCGGCCGGTGAAGAATTCCGCCCGGTTGCGCCACTGGCTCTCGGCCGTATAGGCCATCGCCACGCGGGCGGGATCGTGGGTGTTCCACGCATCCTCGGCCGCTCGCGCCTTGATCGCCGCGGTCTCGGCGGTAAAGGGCGGCAGCGGCGGGCGGGTCTCCGCGGTCATGGGCCTAGGCCGCCTTGCGGATCTTGAAGGAGGCGAGGTACTCGTCGGCCTTCGCCGGATCGAAGGTCTTGCCCATCACCGAGAACGTCTTGGTGGTCGTCGTCGGCGGGGTCAGCCCCTGCGCGGCCATCAGGCGCTGCGCGTCGGTGGCCAGGTAGACCTGGGCCGCGACCTTCGCATAATCGACATCGCCCTTGATCTGGCCCCAGCGCTTCATCTGCGTGAGGATCCAGACGGCAAAGCTCTCCCACGGGAACGGATCGAAATCGGCGCGGTTCGGCACGCGCTCGATCTTGCCCAGACCATCGGCGAAGGTACCGGTCAGGATCTGCTCCACCACCGTCACCGGCTGGTTCAGGTAGTTGGTGGGCGCGATCGCCGCGGCGATGTCCTTGCGGTTTTCGGCCTTATGGGCAAAGGCGGTCGCATCGACGATTGCCCGCAGCAGCGCGCCATAGGTATTGGGCATCGCGGTGACGAATTCGCGGGACGCGGCGAAGGCGCAGCACGGATGCCCGTCCCAGATGTTCTTCGAAAGGATGTGGATGAAGCCCACGCCGTCATACACCGCGCGCTGGTTCATCGGATCGGGGCCGAGATAGCCATCGATGTTGTCGGCCCGCAGGTTGGCAACCATCTCCGGCGGCGGCACGGAGCGGATCTGCACATCGGTGTCCGGGTCGATCCCGTGTTCGGCGAGGTAGTACCGCAACAGATAGTTGTGCATGGAATAATCGAACGGCACCGCGAATTTGAAGCCCTTCCAGTTCTTCGGGTCGCGGTTGTCCTTGTGCTTCATCGCCAGGGTGATGGCCTGGCCGTTGATGTTCTCGATCGCCGGCACGGTGTAGGGGACCGGGTTGGACCCGACGCCCAGCGAAATCGCCAGCGGCATCGGCGCCAGCATATGGGCGGCGTCGTATTCCTTGTTCAGCGTCTTGTCGCGGATGACGGCCCAGCCGGCGGTCTTCACGACCTCCACGTCGAGGCCCTGCTTCTGATAGAAGCCCATCGGCGCGGCCATGATGATGGGCGTGGCGCAGGTGATGGGAATGAAGCCGATTTTCAGGCTTTTCTTCTCCAGCGCGCCCGTGCCTTGGGCAAATGCCTCGGTGATCGAGCCCAGCGGCAGGATCTGCGCGATGGCGGCCATGGCTGTGGAGGCGCCGACGGCGCGGAGGAACGACCGCCGCTCGACATCGCGGGGGAACATCGCGCGCAGCACGCCGGCCTGCACGACGCGGCCGAAGCGGCTTTCGGGGGAGGCGAGATCGTGATCTTCCGGCGCATGATTGCCGCCGCAGGCACAGGCGCCTCGCTTCAGGGCGTTATTGGGATTGAGAGGATCGTCAAACAATGACATCGCTGGCTCCCGCTGGGCTGATCGGCTTTCAGGGAGGTATCAGCAAGCGGCGTGCCAAAGCCGGAAATGACGCGTCACATGGGGCTGGGACTGGCGTGGGAGAACGAAATTTCGTAGAAACACGAAATTCCGCGCAGGACTACGAAATATCGTGTTCACGCCCGCCACGTTCGACCAGGCCAGCGTCCCCATGCTGGTCCTTCTGCCGCATGACGACGCCATCGGGGCGGCCAATCCCGCGGCCTGCCGCCTGTTCGGGCACGACCTGCCAACCCTGCAAGCCATGCCGGCAACCGTGCTACACCCCGAACAACGGCCTGGCCTGGTTGTCTTCTCCGACGCCGTGATGTCCCGCGGGTCCTGGTGGACGCGGGATCTGGTGCCGCACCATGCCTCCGGCCGGCCGCTGGAAGTCGAATACGCCGGCAGCCTGCTGCCCCATCCGGACGGCGGGCCACCCGGTATCCTGGTGGTCATCACCGACCTGATCGAGGCCCGCCGGCGCGAACTGCACCGCGAGGCCGCCTTGCACATGGCGGGCGGCCTGGAGGAATGGCTGCGCACCGATCGCGTCTTCCGCAACATCGAGCGTGACAACCAGTTGATCCTGCGCGCGGCCGGGGAGGGCATCTACGGCGTCAATGCCGAAGGCGTCACCACATTCGTCAATCCCGCCGCCGCTCGCATGCTGGGTTGGACCGCCGAGGAACTGGTCGGGCGTGACATGCATGCCGTCTGTCACCACACGAAGCTGGACGGCGCGCACTACCCGCACGAACAATGCCCGATCTACGCCGCCTTCCGCGACGGCGCCGTGCATAACGTTGATGACGAGGTGTTCTGGCGCAAGGATGGCAGCCGGTTCTTCGTCGAATACACATCGACGCCCATCCGCGACCGCGGGCACCTGGCCGGGGCGGTGATCGTGTTCCGTGACATCTCGCAACGACGGGAGGCGGATGAACGGCTGCGACACGCTTTGGCCGAGGTCGACAGCCTGCGCCAGCGCCTGGAACTGGAAAACGCGTATCTACAGGAAGAAATACGCCAGGAACACGCCCGCTTCGGCATCCTGGGCCGAGCGCCGGCGATCGAGGCGTTGCGGAGCCAGATCGACCTGGTGGCGCCGACCGGAGCGACCGTGCTGATCACCGGCGAGTCGGGCACCGGCAAGGAACTGATCGCTCGCGCCATCCATGACGCGGGCGGGCGGCGTGACCGTCCTCTGATCCGGGTGAACTGCGCCACCATTCCGCGTGAGTTGTTTGAAAGTGAAATCTTCGGCCATGTCCGCGGCGCCTTCACCGGTGCCATCCGCGACCGCGTCGGTCGGTTTGAGCTCGCTGATGGCGGGACGCTGTTTCTGGATGAGGTCGGCGAAATCCCGATTGAACTGCAAAGCAAGCTGCTGCGTGTCCTGCAGGAGGCGGAGTTTGAACGCGTGGGCGAGGAACGCACCCGCCGCGTCGATGTCCGCGTCATTGCCGCCACGAACCGGGATTTGCGGGAGGAAGTCCGCGCGCGCCGCTTCCGAGAGGATCTGTTCTATCGGTTGAACGTCTTTCCGATCGAATCCCGCCCGTTGCGTGACCGGCGGGAGGACGTGCCTTTGCTCGCTGGGCATTTCCTGCGTCAGGCGTGCCAGAAGCTACGGATCGACGACCTGGCGCTGACGGAGGGCGATGTCCGTCGCCTGTCCGCCTATGACTGGCCCGGGAACGTGCGTGAACTGGAGAATTTGATGGAGCGCGCGGCGATCCTCGCCCGCGACGGTCGGCCGCGCTTTGAACTCCCGGTGCCGGCGGCGGATGCGCCCGGCGTGGCCGAGGGGCCGCCGCCCGAGGTTCTGACCGAAACCGCCCGCCGAGACCGTGACCGGGAGAATATCCGTGCCGCCTTGCGCGCCTCGGGCGGAAAGGTGTTCGGGGCGACGGGCGCGGCGGCGATCCTGGGGGTGAAGCCGACGACGCTCGCGTCTCGGATCAGGGCGTTGGGGCTGCGGGAGGGGCGGACGGTTTAGGTCCGGGGCTCCCGAGCGGCAACATCTCGTCGTGGTGGCCCCCGGGGTCCGGCGAAAAGCTGGCCCGAGGACAGGCTCCGGCCCACCATCCACGGCTCTTGCGGGCATCGTCAGGAAAGTCGTGGATGGCCCGCCTGCGCGGGCCATGACGGGGGGGAGAGTGCGGGCCCCAACGGGGAGGCGGTGTGCCTGCTCGCCCCCCTAACCCGCGAGCACTCCTAATTGAAGAACCGCGCCGGGCGGAAATCCGCCAATTCCGGCCGCGTCTTCCCGTTCACGACCTCATCCGCCACGCAGACGCCCAGGAACGGCGACATCGTCACCCCGCTATGTGTCACCGCCACATAGTACCCGTTCACCCGCGGCATCGGACCCACCGCCGTCAGCCCATCCGCCGGGATCGGGCGAATGCCGAGGCGCACCGCCTCGGGCTGCACGGCGCCGATGCAGGGGAACAGCCGCCGAGCGCGGGCGACCAGGTCGAGAGCCTCGGGCATGGTGGGGCTGATGGGGCTGTCCAGGCGCAGCGTCGCGTCGGTCGGGTTCCAGTGCAGCATCAGCCGGCCGGCGCCATCGGGGCGGGCGTTGATGACCGACGTATGCAGCACCCGAGACAACCCGCAGGCGACCGGCGGCGTGAACACCAGCAACCCCGGCGTCGGCGCCAAGGGCAGATGCAGCCCGGCCTCGCGCACCGCCTCATTCGTCCAACGGCCGCCGCAGTTCACCACCATGTCGGCATGGTGTTCGGTGCCATCCGCCATGCGGACGCCGGACACGCGGTCGCCGCTCATGATCAGGTCGGTGACCCGCACCCCACATTGCACCCGCGCCCCATGCCGGCGCACCGCGGCCGAGATCATCGCGTGGCAATAGGGGATCGGATCGAGCCAGCCCTCATCTGGAAAATACGCCGCCGGGGCATCGCCCAGGACCGCCAGGTTGATGTCCGGTTCCAGTTCGGCCACCTGCGAAGGGCTCACCCATTCGGCGCGATAGCCCCATTCATGCAACTGCGCCACGTTGTCACGCAGGGCCTGGTATTCCTCGGGCGGGGTCCATTCCAGGCTGCCCCCGCCGTGCCACCAGGTCGAGCCCGGGAAGGCGTCGCGCAGTTCGGCGTGCAGCTTCATCCCGTTGGTATTCAGTTCATGGTACGGCCGCGGCGGCTTGTGGTGCGCGTTGGTCCAGGCATAGCTGATGCCCGACGTGCCGGCGCCGACGCGCACGGCCTCCAGCACCAGGACTTCGGCCCCCGCCTGCGCCATGCGCCACGCGCAGGAGGAACCGACGACGCCGGCCCCGATGACGATCACCTTTGGCATTGCAGTCTCCTGGTCAGGCGGCCTGGCGCGCGGTCATGGCGGCGAGGTAGCGGGAGGGAAATTCCATGAACGGCGTCCGCTGCCGGATCCAGCCGCGGTGGTCGTCGAAGTCGTGCACGCCCTGGTTGGCGGGGAACATCGGCCAGTCGTCGCAATACAGCCACAGCCGCAGCAGATGCCGCCGGCGGGGGATTTCCGGCCAGTCCTCATACCCCGTCCGCCCGTGCAGCAGGACACGGTTGTTCAGGAACTGGATGTCGCCCTCGGCGATGCTCATGTCGAGGTGGAATTCGGGCGAGGCGGCGAGGCGTTCCATCTCATCCAAGGCCTCGATCTGCAGCGGCGTCATCACGGCATCGCCCGCGGCGACGGCCCGGTTCGGATAGCTGCCGGAAGTGTTGCAGGTGAAACCACCTGTCTCCCGCGAGAAGATGACGACGCGTTTGAGTAACCGGTTGTTGCCCAGGCTCGCGTCGCGTTCCATCCGCCGATAGACGTATTCGCCATAGAGCGTGGCGGCCAGGTCGGGGCGGGTTTCCAGCAGCCGGTTATGGATCGCGGCGGCTGAGGCGATGCGGCTCACCCCGCCCGACTTGGCCCCGCGCAGGCACATCAGGGAGACGATGTCGCAGGTGTCGGTGTGGAAGCGCTGTGCCCCGCCGGCCTGGTAGCCGCGCGCCTCGGCCTCGACATCCGAGACATCGACGACGTTGCCGAGAAATTCGCCGTGCCAGGATTGCGGGACGACACGGCCGATATGGCAGCCGATACCGAAATAGATGCGGGCCATGTCATCGACGTCGTAGCGCTCTCGCGGCAGGCCGCGCAGCAGGACGAAGCCCCGCCCGTCGCGCAGATTGTTGCCCAGGGCACGGAAGGTGGCGGCGAGCGTCGGCAGCGGAAAGGTCGCCGGCGTGATGGCGGGGACGTCGAGGTCGCCCTGCCGGCGCAGATGGGCCAGGGCGGCGTCGATCTCGGCCACCTCGGCGGCGTTCAGCGTGTGAAGGCCCTCCTGCCGGTAATCGATGCGGGAGCCAAGCCAGGCGGAGGGATGGTCGATCGGTGTCATGTCGTCCCCACTTCAGTGGCGAGCCCCGAGGGGCTCGGCGTGTCCGAACAGGATCTTCTTCGCTTCCTCGGGATGGCTGGCCCGCGTCATGGCGCCGGTGTTGGCGGAAGTGTATGGGCAGGATCGGCCGGCTGTCACCGGGTCATGGCCGCCGAATCACGGATTGATCCGCAGCGTCGCGCGGACCTGCGCGGGCTCGCGCGGGATGGTCACCGTTTCGCCGTCCCGCCAGCGAGTGACGAAGCGGCGGGCCTCGCGGCTGAGCGGATTGCCCGACTGCCCGGGCGTGACCATGAACAGGCTGCGGTCGAGGTCGGCCAGGTCGTAGACTCCACGGAACCCCGCCCCATGGACGTTCCGCATCTGCCCATCCACTCCACCGCGGTTCACGGTCGTGTCGTCGCCAGGGCTGGGGATCGAGACTGTGGTCAAGGTTCCCAGCACCGGCAGCGCGCGCAGCACCGGGTGCTGGAACAAAGCGATATGCGCCGCGCCCCAGGTCCATCCACCCGGATCAGCCCCGAACCGTTCCGCAAGCATCTTCCTGGCGGCGACCAGGGAGTCCCGCAGCAGGGCGTCGCGCTGGTCCGCCCCGCCCGGGCCGGGAGAGCGCAAAGCATGGGCCACGAAATCCGTGACCGGGCCACCCTGTTCGGGCGCCACACCGACGGCGCGCAGAGCCTGGCGATAGAATTCGGCGATCCAGGCATTGAAGATCAGCGGTTGCGCCCGGTCGATCGCCATCGTCCCGTCCCAGTCGCGCAGCATCCCTTGCAGGCGATCGGCGCCGGCGGGCATCGGCACCGCGAGCAGGATCGGCAGCATGTCGCGGGCGAAGACGCTGACCGAGTCCGCCTGCATGCGGGCGAAGTCGGCCGGTGTGAAGCGGGCGCCGGCGTCCAGCATCTCCCGGATGCGGCGCGCGCGCCAATCGCCGAACCAGTCGCGGCCGAGGAAAACCGGGAAATCGGGTGGCGCGATCCGTTCATTGGCATTGACCAGACGCCCGCTCTCAGGCGCGATGGTCGACGGCATCCGGTCCGCCTCGGCCCAGCCGATCCAGTCGTGGGAGCCATCGCCGGGCACCGGGCGTGACCCGTCGCCAGCCTTGCGGATCGGCACGCGGCCGGTGACGAACAAAGCGATCCGCTCCCGATCCGCGACCAGCAGATTCTGCACCGGGGCGGTGATCAGGGCCGCGGCGGCGCGGGCGTCATCGACCGATCGAGCCCGGTTCAGCGCGGTCAGGCCGGCGGCGGCGGTGTCCCTTGGTTGCAGGTGGCCCATGGCAACGGCCAGGATCGCGCCGCCGGGTGCCGGCTGGACGTCGCTTATCACCGGGCCGTGGCGGGTTTCGCGGACGGTCAGAACCTCATCAGGCTTGCCGCGTACCTTGATCCGTTCCTGCCGCAGCACGAAGGGGCGGGGGCCGTCCGGGGTCTGGTACTGGCCCGTGCCGACCGGGGTCTCGATGAACACGTCCTGCACATCGGCGCCGGTCGTGGTGAAGGTCCAGGCGATATGGCCGTTATGGCCGATCACAACGCCCGGCACGCCGGGACCGGTGGCGCCGACCAGGGACCGGTCCGGCAACTCGATGCGGACCAGGTACCAGATGCCGGGAAAGCCGAAGTTCAGATGCGGATCGCCGGCCAGCAGAGGCGCCCCCGACGCCGTATGCCGCCCATCCACCGCCCATTCGTTCGACGCCGAGGACGGCATCGTGTGCGGCGCCGGAAACCAGGGCAGGGCCTTCAGCAGTTCCTCGGCGGCGTCGGCGTGTCGCGTATCGGCTTCCCGCGCCGCATCGGGGCGGCCGGCATCGGATTTCGGTGGCCAGAGCTGGTTGATCACCGATTCCGGCACCTTGCCGGTCAGCGCCAGGCGCGACAATTCGGTGCGCCAGTTCATCGACAGCCACAGGCCCATGGTCTTGCCCCACAGCAGGCTGTCCGCCGCCTCCCACGGTTCGGGGGCGCCGAGGACCAGGAACTCCGGCGCGATGAAGCGGCCGCGTCCGGCGATGCGGGCGTTCACGCCGCTGGCGTACGCCTCCAGCAGGTCGCGCGTGTCCGCGGGCATGGTTTCGAGGTCCTGGACCGCGCGGGGACGAGCACCCAGCGTCCGCATGGTCTTGTCGAAGCCGAGGGTGACGGGGCCGGCGATCTCCGACACCCGGCCGGAGGCGCCGCGGCGCATCAGCTCCATCTGGAACATGCGATCGCGGGCATGGACGTAGCCGAGGGCTGCGACCGCATCGCGTTCCGTGGCGGCCTTGATGCGGGGGATGCCGTCCTGGTCAAACGTGATGTCGATAGGCGCCGACAGACCGGGAATACGGGTCGTGAAGTTGCCTCGCGGGACGGTGAACCACAGGGCAGCCCCGATCAGGACCCCCAGCAGCAAAAGCAGGATGCCGGCGGTGGCGATCAGAGTGGTCAGTCCCCGGAACAGGATGCGCATCGTGCCGGCAGGGTGACGCGTGCGGCCGGGGAAGGGAAGGGGCCGCCTAGAAGTGGACCGCTCGCCCATACGCCGCCAGCACGGCCTCGTGCATCGCCTCGGAGATCGTCGGGTGCGGGAAGATCGTGTGCATCAGTTCGGCTTCCGTCGTTTCCAGCGTG
>CANJSR010000190.1 GCA_947476855.1 Acetobacteraceae bacterium | reverse complement strand
CTTGAACATCAGATAGTGGATCGCCTCATCGGCCGCGATTTCCCGCACCGTGTCGATGATCGGGCAATAGCGGAACACATAGGGCACGGCCGCGAAATGACCCTTGGCGCTGGCGTGGCGGGCGATGTCCCATGCCTCGGTTGCGTCGATCGCGCAGGGCTTTTCCATCGCGAAGGGAATGCCCGAATCGATCAGGAACCGCGCGAGTTCCGCCATGTCGCAATGACGCGCGAGCGCAAAGGCGAAATCCGGCTTCAGTTGAGCGCACATCTCGCGGTAGTCGGCGAACACCTTCACGCCCCCCGCCTTCGCCGCGGCCGGTGCGGCCCGTGTGACATCCACGTCGCTGACACCGACGATGGCGACGTCCTTCATCTCCAGCAACGGGTCGAGGAAGAACGGCGTGTGCCAGTGTGAAACCCCGATCAGAACGATACGCATGACGCTTGTCCCCCCTTGTGCGCGGGCGCATCGTAGGCGTCCTGGCCATGAAGGGAAGACCGGCGATGATCACGTTATCCGAGAACTTCCGCGCGCTGTTCTACGCGCCGTTCTACGCAACCTTCGCAATCGGCGCCTTCAAGGCCGAGGGCGTGGAGGTCACGCTCCGCAATTCCCCCGATCCAGCCCAGACCGCGGCCGATCTGCGGGCGGGACGGGTCGATGTGATGTGGGGCGGGCCGCTGCGCGTGCTGCTGACCCACCAGCAGGACCCGGCATCCGACATCGTCTGCTTCTGCGACGTGGTGGCGCGCGATCCGTTCTTCATCATCGGCCGCACGCCGAACCCGTCCTTCGCGCCGACCGACCTGGTGGGGCTGCGATTCGCGTCCGTGTCCGAGGTCCCGACCCCCTGGCTGTGCTTCCAGGACGACATCAGGCGCGGCGGGCTTGATCCGGACAGCCTGAACCGCGTCCCCGACCGCTCGATGGCCGAGAACACCGCGGCCCTGCGGTCGGGCGCGCTGGACGCGATCCAGGTGTTCCAGCCTTATGCGGAGGATCTGCTGGCCTCGGGCGACGGGCATCTGTGGTACGCGGCGGCGAACCGGGGCCTGACCGCCTATACAACGCTGGTCACGCGCCGGTCAGTGCTGACGGAACGGCGGGCGGAGATGGCGGCGATGGTGCGCGGCGTCCACCGCGCGCTGCGCTGGATCGCGGCCACGCCGGGGGCCGAGGTCGCGCGGACCCTGCAATCCTATTTCCCGGACGTTCCCGCCCCGGTCTTCGCTGGCGCGATCGACCGCTACCGCGCCTTGGGCCTGTATGGCCCGGACCCGGTGACGCGGCGGGAAGGTTTTGACCGGCTGGCCACCGCGATGATCTCGGGCGGGGCCCTGACGCGGGCGATCCCGTTCGAGACCTGCGTGGACAACAGCCTCGCGGAGGAGGCTGTCGCGGGTACTTCCTAAGACGCGGCGTCCATCGCGGGACGCGGCGGCAGGTCGCTGGTGGACTGGCCGGTCATCATCTGGATCTGGCCGGTGATCTGGCCCCCATCCTCGACCTGCAGGCGGCGGCAATGGGCGGTGCCGATGACCCGGCCGGTCGACTTGACCACCAGGCTGCCACGCGCGGTGACAGTGCCGTCGATCGTGCCGGCGATGACCGCGTCCTCGACCTCCACCCCGCCCTTGAACATGCCGCCGATGGCGACCTCGATCTCGGTCGCCTGGATCAGCGTCGAGTCGACGGTGCCGACGACCACCAGGCGCTCACAGTCGGTGACGGTGCCCTGCACGCTGATGCCGCGGCCGACGACCAGGGTGCGGCGGTCGGACTCGGCGGCATCGGCCGGGCGGGTGGCCGGCGGGGTCAGCGGACGGGCCCCCGCGGGCGGCATGGAAGAAGCCGGCGGCGTGGTGGGCTGGAGAGGCGGTCGGGACATGGTGGCGGGATCCTTCGCGGCGACGGCGGGACGGAACGGAGGAACGCTGATGTCGCTGTCTCGTGACATGGAATCGGGCCGGTCACCCTGCGGGGTGGCCGGAGACGCGGTCGGCAATGGAGGCGACGGTACCCCCGGCAATGGCTCGTCTGGCTTGCGGCGTTTGAACACGGTGTACCCCACCTGATCGCATGGGTCTTCGGACGGCGTGCCTAGCATGCCAGGGTCGCCGGGGACAGCGCCGCGGTCCGGTTATCCACAGAGAACCGTCCTCAGAGTCCCCGCATGATGCCATCCAGCGCATGCACCATCGCCGCCGCCGCGATCACCGGGACGAACAGATTGAGCACGGGCACCCAGACCACCAGCGCGATCACGAGTCCCGGCGCCAGCACCGTCCAGCGGTTGGCGCGATAGACCGCCATCGCGTCTGCCCGCGGCATCCGGCGCATGGCGACCGAGAGAAACAGGCCTCGCCCCAGCGCATAGCCGGTGATCGCCCAGCCGCAGACCAGTCCGATGCCGGGGATCGTCAGGATCAGGACCAGGGCGACGATCCCGAGTCCCAGCATGCGGCCGGCCAAAGCGAGCGCGTCCATCACCTGTTCGGCGACGGGCGCGCCGGGGGCGGGCGGCAGGTCGGGGTAGAAGCGGTGCTCCACCGCCGCGGCGATCCGGTCCACATACAGGGTCGCGATGGCCGCCGCGGTGGGCACGAACAGCCACATCGACAGCAGCGACGCCCCGACATAGGCCACGATATCGGCGATCCACCCGGGCGGCCCGTCCCAGGCCAGGAACTCCCGCACCAGCGCGACGGCCAGCAGATGCAGCAGGGCGAAGCACAGGGCGGACCAGGCGACGGCGCGCAGGACGACGCCGAGGAAGACCCGGTCGTCGAACTGGGAGAGGGCGCGGGAGAGGATGGTGGTCAGGGGCATGGCGGAGTGTAGCCCGGACGCACCCCGGCGCGGGAGGGGGCGATGAACCGCATGTGCCAGTGACTATTTTAACTAACGATCATTCCGAGGCGCGAGCGGAGAGCGGCCCGAGGGTCGGCACGGGATCGACGCTCATGGCAGGTATCTTCGGTCTGGTTCGGCGACCGCCAAATACCAGATTGGTCGAATCGTTTGCAATGAGATGGCATCTGCAAAAAACCTCTTTGACCGGAATATTCCCGTTTCAGATTTTTGTTCATCCGTTCTTCCATGGGTATGGAGCTCCCGGTACCCCACGGTGGATAGCACTGGAATCACAAATAACTGCCTTGACAGCAAAGCACGGATTTCCGCAAAATGTCTCCATGACGACCAGTAGATAATTCCAGTTTGGAATTTTCTCCGTGCCGACCCTACAGGGGCTTAGGAACCGCTTAAGAGCAGGACGGATACGCCGTACCAGCCACGTAATATATATTTTGATGTACGAATATTATTTCATTTTCCCTCTGATTTTCTTCGTCGATCCGCCGACCGGGATCGCGCGAAACGCGACCCGACGTCACGACGCCTGACGGCTAGCCGGACCAATCGCCTCCAGCCAATCGGGGAGCAGCGTTCCGCCATGTGTACTGCAACAACAAGCCGTCGTTCCGCTGAACACCAGTTCCAACCGGACAGTCGTGCGAACCACGCGCCACTGGAACCGGTTGTTGGCGGCAACGATCACGGTGATGAGGAAGGACGGGGAACGCCGCGCCTCGGCCCGGCCGTGCTGGTCGGCGTTGCCATCTGGCTGGCGATCCTGTTCCTGATGATCACCTGAGATCCACCGAACCGGGCGTCACCGATGTCCCATTCGGCGACGGGCCCAGCGGGTCATCCCGCCCGCACTGGGTCGAGCGGTGCTCTTGATTCGATCCCCGGCCGGACGGGCCACGATTGTTGAATGACGCTGAGGACAGGATGAGGCGGCGTCAACCGCCTTGCAGCCTGTGTAACCACATCCAAATATGGACCGAACGGGGGAAGACCCGCCACCTTTCGGAATGCGCATGGACCAGATCGTCTCCCCCCTTCTCGACCCCGCCAAGTTTCGCGACCCGCTCCGCACCGCCAAGGGGGAGCCCCGCGCCAGCGTCGACCTGCGCGCGCTCGACACGCTCTGGTTCAACACCGGCACGCTCTGCAATCTGACCTGCGGGAACTGCTACATCGAGTCCTCCCCCCGCAATGACCGCCTCGCCTACCTCTCCGCGGCCGAAGCCGGTGCCTTCCTCGACGAAATCGCCCGCGACCGCCTGCCGACAAGCCTGATCGGCTTCACGGGGGGGGAGCCGTTCATGAACCCCGACATCATCCCGATGCTGGCGGACGTGCTGGATCGCGGCCTCGATGCGCTGGTGCTGACCAATGCGATGACCCCGATGCGCCACCACCGCGCCGCCCTGGCGGACCTGCGCGCCCGCCATGGCGAGCGGCTGCGGCTGCGGGTGTCCCTGGATCACCACACCCAGGCGGTGCATGAGGCCGAACGCGGCGCCCGCACCTGGGCACCGACGCTGGACGGCCTGGTCTGGCTGGCGCGGGAGGGTTTCGCCGTCGATGTCGCCGGCCGCCGCTTCACCGTGGAGCCGGAGGCCGAGGTCCGCGCCGGCTACGCCGCCCTGTTCGCCCAACATGGGATCGCGATCGACGCCGCCGACCCGGTGCGCCTGACCTTGTTCCCGGAGATGGACCCGATCCGCGACGTGCCGGAGATCACGACCGCCTGCTGGTCCATCCTGAACAAATCGCCCGACGACGTCATGTGTTCGGACTCCCGCATGGTGGTGAAGCGGCAGGGGGCGGCGGCGCCGGTCGTGCTGGCCTGCACCCTGCTCGCCTATGATCCGCGGTTCGAGCTGGGCGCGACCCTGGCCGAGGCTTCGCGTCCCGTCGCGCTCAACCACCCGTACTGCGCGTCATTCTGCGTCCTGGGTGGGGCCGCGTGCAGCCGATAGGGGCGCGATCCAACGCGGCAGTTGGGCGGCCAGCGTCCGGCTGAACCGCTCGGCCCCCGCCGGGTTGAGATGGGCGAAGCCGTCACCGAACCAGGCATCCGGCCAGTATGGTTCGACCGGCGCCATCACCCGCAGGTTCGGATGGGCGCCCGCCTTGGCCTCCAGCCAGGCCGCGAAGCCCGCCGAGACGGCGGGGTTGGTGGCGCGCCAGGTCGCCTCGTTCACCGGCATCGGCACGAACCAGGCGGTGATCCCCCGATCGGCGAGCAGGACCAGCAGGCGGTCGAATGCGGCTTCCAGCACCGGGGCAGGCCCGAATGTCTCCAGCGAGGCATCCAGCGCGACGCCCGCCGATCCGGGGTCCGTGCCGAAATAATACTGGCCCCGGCTGGCGAAGCCCTGTTCCAGCGCGTCCCGATTGGACCACCAGCGCAGGAACCCGCCCGCCTTGACGACGCTGTTGAA
Source organism: Acetobacteraceae bacterium (assembly GCA_947476855.1). The sequence continues at coordinate 3,390 of CANJSR010000190.1, read as the reverse complement.
GAAATACGGCGGGAAGCGGATCGCGTACAGGCTCGCGCGCCACGCTGGCGGGAAAGGATCGGTCTGACGTGCCTCATGCACCGACCAGTCCCCCGTGGCGGCGGACAGGGCGGCGAGTTCCGCCAGGTCCGCCCGCCCCATCAGACCGAACCGGACCGAACGCTCCCAGAACAGATCGGGCTTCATGAAATGCCCGGGATCGATCGAGATCACGACATGCCCGGGCGGGTTCGGGCAGGCCAGCATGCGGCGGGCGACGGCCAGGGCCTCGACCGGCTTGCCGCCGCCGACGGCCAGGTTGGTGGCGGTCACCGGCAGCAGCGTGGGCAGGATGCCGACGGCGGCGCGGGAGTCACCGAGGATCGCGACCTCCCCCAGGTCGCAGGCGCGGAGCATCCGCTGCTTGACCAGCCAGAACGGGTATTCGGGGTCGAGATAGGCCAAAGGCACGAACGCGATCCAGGCCCAGAGGAGCAGGAAACTCCCCCCTGCCCCCGCCGCCATGGCGGCGCACCAGGCGCGCGGTGACAGGACACGCCTGCCCATCAGAACCGCGCGTAGAGGAATTCGGTGGTGCCGCCGGCGGACAGCAGCCCCAGGGTCGTGGCGATGCCGGAGGCAACCGCCCAGGGCAGCGTCGGGCGCCAGGACCAAACGCAGTCATCCTCCATGATCCGCCGGGTGTTCGGGGCGCACCAGACGATGCCCAGCAGGACCGCCAGTGTAGCGGCCTCGGCCATCCCGCGCGCGGACAGGACCAGCGGACCTATCCCATGCGCGCCCGCCATGCCCGCCAGCAGGTCGACCGCCGCCCCGACGGAGGACGCGCGGAAGAACACCGACCCCACCAGCACGCACAGGCATGTCAGCCCGATCGAGCCCGCCGCCCGCCAGCCACCCCGGGACGGCCCCGGCCGCAGCAGCCGCCACAGATGGTTCACCGACAGGAACAACGCGTGCAGCAGACCGAAGACCAGGAAGGTCAGGCTCGCCCCATGCCAGACCCCGGCCAGCGCCATGGTCACGACCAGGGGCGCCGCGTGCATCGCCAGGAACCCGACCGGGCGGCGCTGGGCGGCGCGGTCCACGCCGAGGCCTCGAGAGCGCCGCCAGCGCAGGATCGCCATCGCCAGCGGCGCGTGCAGCGTCGCCATGAAGAACCGCGTCAGGCTGATATGCCAGCGCTGCCAGTACTCGATGACGCTCCGCGCCTGGTAAGGGGAGGCGAAGTTCCACGGATACCGCAACCCCGCCATCCGGGCGAGCCCGACCGCCATGTCGGAATAGCCCGAGAAATCGAAATACAACTGCAGCAGATAGCCCAGCCCCACCTGCCAGGCGCCGAACAGGGACAGGGCGGCGGGATCGGCGTGACCCTCCGCCACCATCGGCGCCAGGGGATCGGCGAGCAGGGTTTTCTTCAGCAACCCGATCAGGAAGATGCCGGCCCCGCGAGCGAAGTCCTCGAACCCGACGGGGCGGCGGTCCAGCGTGGCGATCTGCGGCATCATCTCCCGCGCCGTCAGGATCGGGCCGGCGATCAGGCTGGGGAAGAAGGTCACGAACAGCAGGTGGTCGGCCAAAGACCGCCGCGGCTCGATCCCGGCGTGGCAGTCGAGCAGGTAGCCGATCTGGGTGAAGGTGAAGAAGCTGACGCCCAGCAGGGCGAGCGGTTCGGGGAAGGCAAGCCCGGTGCCCAGGATGGCATCGAGGCCGCCCAGCCAGGCGGTCAGATAACGGAACCACACCAGCAGCCCCAGATTACCCGCGATCGCGCCAACCAGGATGGTCCGGCGCAGGCCAGGGGCGGTCGCGCGATACAGCCCCAGCACCGCCAGCCGGTTGCCGGCGATGGAGGCCAGGAAGACCGGCAGCCCCGCCGGCTCCCAGGACGCGAAGAACCCCAGCGACGCCGCGATCAGAAAGGGTTTCAACAGCGCCGGCGCCCAGGCGCGCAGGGCCGCCGATCCCGCCAAAACGAACGGCAGGAACCCCAGCAGGAAGGCGTAGGACTGGAACGTCACGGCCGGCGATCGGCCGGCGAACGGGGAGCTTCTGTCGGCGGCATGGCGGTCCTTTCGGATGGACCAGCCGAGCTTTACCGATGAATCACTGAGAAACGGTTAATGGGGGGCGGTTTCGTGTGGTCGCTTGATCGCGCTGTTACGATTCCGCTCAGCGCGATCATGCTCTACGCGTGCCCGGCAACCCCCGACAGCAGCAGGGGGTCGATGTTCAGCTTGCCCATCGCGCGCCGCCATTTCGTCTCGTGCCCGGAATCGAACAGCAGCGTCTCATCCGCGGGGGCCGAGAGCCAGGCGTTCTCCTGGATTTCCTTGTCGAGTTGCCCAGGGCCCCAGCCGGCATAGCCCAAGGCGAGCAGGCATTCGCGCGGCCCCTTCCCCTCGGCGATCACCTTCAGCACATCGAGGCTGGCGGTCAGCGCCATCGCCTGGTCGACGCGCAGGCTGCCATCGCCGGTCCAGTCATTCGTATGCAGCACGAAGCCGCGGCCATTCTCCACGGGCCCGCCGGCGCAGAGGCGGATTTCCCGCGCGGGGGGCAGCGGCTCCACCTTCAATTGTCGCAGCAGATCCTCGAATGTCGGCTTCACGACCGGGCGGTTGAGCACGAGGCCCATCGCCCCCTCGGCCGAATGGGCGCAGAGGTAGATCACCGTCCGCGAAAAGCGGGGGTCGTTCATGGCCGGCATCGCGATCAGCAACTGCCCGGTCAGAAATGTGCGGTCGGGGCCGGAAGCCGGCGTTTTGTCTCGGGTTGCCATGGCCCGAATGTGGGCCTGTCCCCCGCACCGCGCAAGCGTTGCGATGCGGGGGAAGTGACGACGGTGTGACGGTTCAGGCGTTCACCTTCCGCATCAGTTCGGCGATCTCATCCACCACGGGGACGATGGTATTCGCCGCTTCGGATTCGAGGTTGAACACCACCCGCTCGACCCCAAGGTCGATATAGCGCTTGAGCACTTCGGGGTCCTTGCGCGGGAACCAGACGGTGATGGCGATGCTGGCCGGGTCGCGACCGGCCTCGGTGGCCATCTTGCGGAATTCGGGGATCATGTCCGCGATTTCCTTGTACATCCCGCGCGCCGCCTGCGGGATCCAGCCGTCGCCATAGCGGATCGCTCGGCGGGCGGAATAGGGGAAGGCGCCGCCGACGATGACCGGGGGATGCGGCTTCTGGACAGGCTTGGGCCAGGCCATCATCGGGTCGAAGTTGACGAATTCGCCGTGATACTCGGCCTTGGGTTTGGTCCAGATTTCCTTCATGGCCTCCACCCGTTCCCGCACCAGCTTGTGGCGCTGGGCATAGGGGGTGCCGTGGTTTTCCATCTCGTCCTGGTTCCAGCCATTGCCGATGCCGAACAGGAAG
>CANJSR010000189.1 GCA_947476855.1 Acetobacteraceae bacterium | reverse complement strand
GATCACCGGCGCGAGACCCGTCGAAGGCTCATCCAGCAGCAGGATCGACGGCTTCGTCATCAGCGCCATACCCAGCGCCAGGATCTGCTGCTGCCCGCCCGAGAGCGAGCCCGCCAACTGCGGCCCCCGCTCCTGCAGGATCGGGAACATCTTGTAGATGTCCTCGATCTTCGCCTCGGGGTGGTTCAGCCCCGAAATCGCGAGGTTCTGCCGCACCGTCAGTTCACGGAACACGTTGTGCCCCTGCGGCACGAAGCCGATGCCCTGGCGCACGTTCAGGTACACCTGGCCCGGAACGATCTGATGATCGCGATAGGAAACGGTACCCGAAACCTCGGAGATATCGCCCACCGCGCAGCGCATCAGCGTCGTCTTGCCCGCGCCGTTGTGCCCGAAAATCGCGACGGCTTCCCCCGCGGCGACCTCGAAGCTGATATCGCGCAGCACGGGCACACCGCCATAGCCGGCGGAAATATTGGAATACCGCAACACCGCTGTCAGACCCCGAAATAGAGTTCAGTAAGCGCCTTGCTGGAGATCAGTTCCTCCACGGTGCCGTCCTGCAAAATCTTGCCGTTCGCCATGAACACCCCGCGGGAACACAAATCCCGGATGAAGGAGACATTGTGCTCCACGACGCAGACCGCGCGTCCGGCCGCCGCTTCCTCGCGCACGATCGTCTGCATGGTCTCGTAGGCGGCGCCCTCGACGCCGGCCATCGGCTCATCGAGCAGCAGCAGCGGTCCGTCGTTCATCAGCGTGCGCGCCAGGCCGATCAGCTTCTGCTGGCCAAACGGCAGGTCGGTGACCATGCTGTCGGCGGTATGGGCCAGAGCCATCCGCTCCAGGATCACCATCGCGCTTTCCCGCGCCGCGCGCTCCTCCGCCCGCAGGCGGCCGCGGCCCAGGGCGACCCGCATGATCGACTCGCCGCCGTATTCCCGCGGCGCGATCAGCAGATTGTCCATCACCGACATCGTGCGGAACAGCAGCATGTTCTGCCAGGTCCGCGCGATCCCCATGCGGGCGCGCTTGTACAGCGGGGCGCTGTCGATCGCCTCTCCATTCAGGAAGATGCGGCCCGAGTCCGGGCGCAGCACGCCCGAGATCAGGTTGAACAGCGACGTCTTGCCCGCCCCGTTGGGACCGATCAGGCCGAGGATTTCCCCTCGGTCGATCGTCAGGTTGACGTTGTCCGAGACAACGATGCCGCCGAACCGCTTCTGCAGGTTCTCGGTACGCAGGACCTGGGTCATGCCGCCTTCCCCTTGCGAACCTTGGTTTCGCTGGCGCCCAGGATTCCGGCCGGACGCAGGAACAGGAAGACCAGAACCAGGGAGGTGAACAGGATGCCCTGCATCGGCGCCATCACGGATGGCGGCAGATGCAGGAACGTGATGGCCTGCGGGATCGCCAGCAGCAGCAGCGCGCCCAGGACGGGACCATAGACAGTGGCCATGCCGCCCAGCACGACCATGGTCAGGATCTGCGCGGATTGCAGGATCTCGAACTGATCGGGGCTGATGTACTGGAAGTAATAGGCATAGACGCCACCCGCGATGCCGGCGATGCCGCAGCCGATCGCGAAGATCACGATCTTCATCGACATCGCGTGCCGGCCCAGCGCGGTGAACGCCAGTTCCTCATCCCGCATCGCCGTGATGGCCCGCCCATAGGGGCCACGCACGATGGCGCGGATCGCGAAGACCGTCGCCACCGCCAGCGCGATGGCGATCGCCAGGAAGGTCGGCGTGCGCGCGGCCCCGGTGATCGTGCTGGGGATCGCGGTCAGCCCGCCCGGGCCGCCCGTGATGTCCAGGTTGCGGATCAACTGGAGCAGGCCGAGCTGAAAGCCGAGGCTGGCGATGAGCAGGTAGTCGCCTGACACGCGTAGGGACGAAGCCGCCAGCGCGATCGAGGCCACCATCGCCGCCAGCATCCCCGCCAGCACGTTCAAAAGCGGCGGCGTGCCGACATGCACGGCCAGCATGCCGGTCGTATAGGCACCGATCGCGAAGAAGATCGGATGCGCCACGGTCGCCAGGCCACCATAGCCGATGACCAGGTTGTAGCTCGCCGCCAGCACCACGTAGATCGAAATGAGAACCAGGACGGTTGCTAGGTATTCCATGTCGGTTCCCCTCTACCGCGTTGCCATGGCCGGCTTGATCCGGCGCAGGCGCGGCAGGCGCACACCGCGGGGGAACAGCAGGATGGTGGCGAACAGGAAGCCGTACAGCAGCAGGTTCTGCCAGCGCGAGTCGATGAACAGGATGCTGAAGCTTTGCAGCAGCGCCAGGAAGATCGAGGCCGCGGCCGCCGCAAACACCCGCCCGATGCCGCCCAGCAGCGTGGCGATGACGGCTGCCAGGATCAGCTCGATCGGGGTGTTGGGCACAACGCCGCCATGCGAGCCCACCAGATACATCGACGCCACCAGGAACAGGGCCGAGATCACCGCCGCCACCCGGAAGGACCGCTTGGCGCTGATGCCGTAAAGCTCCGCCAGCTTGGCGTTGTCCGACACAGCGGTCAGGAAGCGGCCTTCCTTGGTGAAGCTCATGAACAGCCACAGCAGTACCACGCCCGACACCATCATCGAGGTCGCGATCAGGTCCCACTGGCTGACCGCCACGCCACCGATGATCTGCACCGGGGACAGGATGGTCTTGAACAGGGTCTGCGGCTCGGTCCCGAAGATCAACTGTGTGACGTAGAAGATGAACTCGGCCAGGATCAGTGTGAAGATGAAGAAGGTCAGGCTGCCCGATTGTCGTTCCCGCAGGACATCGAGGCCCCATTTCTCGGTCGCGAGCGAGGCGGCGACCGTGGTCGCGACGGCCAACAGCACGGCGACGGCCAGCGGCATGTCGAACCAGTTCAGCGCCGCGAACATCGTATAGAACGCGATGGTCATGAATCCGGCCTGGGCAAAATTCCACAGGCCGGTCACCTTCAATGCCAGCGAAAAGCCGACAGTGAGCAGAACGTATTTCGACGAGGTCGCGATCCCGGTCCAGAGGATCTGGACCAGGATGACAGGTTCAAACATGGCGGATGGCTCAGGTCAGGGTCACGAGCGGCTTGAAGGCGCCCTTTTCCACGGTCAGCAGGTACACCGGCTTGTTGACCGTGTGCCCGTCGATGACGGTCATGCCGGTCATCGGCAGGTCGAAGCTTTTGACCGTCGTCAGCGCTTCCCGCAGGGATTCGCCAGTCGCCGGCAGGTTCTTCGTCGCCAGGTATTCGTACATGGCCTTCGCGAGGATCACCATGTCGTACTGGTACTGGATGTAGGGCAAGCCGTTCGGCGCGCGCCCGATTTCCTTCTTCCAGCGCTCGATGAACGGCGCGACCTTCGGGTTCTCGTCCACCCCGGGAGCGAGGGAGGTGACGATCAGGCCTTCCGCCGCGGCGCCAAGCTGTTCCAGCACCTTCGGATTATAGGCGACCGAGTAGGTGGAGACGCGCTGCTGCATCCCAAGCTGGCGCATCTGCGCGATCACCTGCGGCGTGTCGGACAGCAGGCCATGGATGTGGACCATGTCGGGGTTGGACGCCCGGGTCTTCAGCAGCATGCCGGTGAATTCGGTGGCCTTCGGGTCATACGCCTCGAACGCCACGACCTGGCCGCCGGCGGCGATGAAGGTGTCGCGGTAGATCTTGGCCGCGTCGATGCCGGTTTCATTGTTGATGTACAGGACCGCCGCGCGCTTCTTGCCCAGCGTCTTGACCGTGTAGTTGGCCAGCTTGGTGATATCGATGTCCGCCAGCGGGAAGGCTGTATAGACATAGTCGCCCAGGCGCGCGATTTCCGGCGCGTTCGCGCCCGTGTTGATGGCCAGCACCTTCTCGCGGTTGGAGATCGGGGCGACCGCCTTCACCACCGCCGACCAGGCGATGAAATACATCGGCAGCTTCTCAACCGTGATGAAGCGGTTCACCGCGTTGATGCCAAGCTGCGGATCGGCCTGCGTGTCGAGTGCCAGGATTTCCACCGGACGGCCGGCGATGCCGCCCTGGTCCGTCACGTCCTTCGCGGCCATCCGCATGCCGGTCACGAAGTCAGCGCCATAGCCGGCCTGCGAACCGGTCAGCGGCATCGCGGTGGCCAGCTTGATCGGCTCCTTCGACTGCGCGCTGACAATCGCCGGCATGGCGAGCGATGCGACCGCCCCGGTCAGGACCGTGCGGCGCGGCAGAATCAGAGGATTGGTCATCTCGTTCCCTCGTTTGGTAAACCGCCTTGGGCGGGGGCTTTCGTGGGCCGCTTATCTCATCAACACAACGGGAGTGCTACTCCCGGGACGGGAGTTTTCTTCGTCTCCCCAAACTTTAATCCCGGGTTGCAACAGTGCGTTCAGCGCAGGACCATACCGGCGTAACCGCTCGACGCGACCTCGTCACATTTCGCCCGATAGGCCGGCGCGCCGCCCTGGTACTGCAGGATGCGGCGGACGTTCTTGCCCTCGACGTTCGAATTGATGCCGGTCGCCCAGGAATCGATCTGTGTATACAGCATGCCATCGGCAAGCTCGTTGATATGCCGCGACCAGTCGGCCTCGGCTTCCTCGGTCGCCTCGAACCGGGTGCAGCCGGTGTCGCGCGCGTGGCGCAGCAGGTCGGTGACCCAGTCCACGTTCTGCTCGATGCAGCGGGGAATGTTGCAGCGGGTGGAGGCGTTGTGCGGCCCGACGATCGTCAGCATGTTCGGGAAACCGGCCGATTGCAGGCCGAGATAGGTCTTCGGCCCATCCGCCCACTTGTCCTTCAGCCGTTGCCCACCGACGCCCCGGAACTCGATCCGGTCAAATGCGCCGGTGATGGCGTCGAAGCCGGTGGCATAGATGATCATGTCGAAGTCGTATTCGGCATCGCTGGTCTTGATGCCGGTCTCGGTGATGCATTCGATCGGCGTCGCCTTGATGTCGACCAGCTTCACGTGCGGCAGGTTGAACGCCTCGTAATAGCCCGTCTCCTGCGGCACGCGGCGGGTGCCGAAGCCATGGCATTTCGGGATCAGCATGTCCGCCACTGCGGGGTCCTTGACCCGCTGGCGGATCTTCCGGGCGACGAAATCGCTGAACAGCGCGTTCGCCTTCGGATCGGTGAGCATGTCGTGGAAATTGGCCTGCCAGATCCCGAAGCCAGGCTCACCATAGCGCTGTTCCCAGAACGCTTCCCGCTCCTGCTCCGTCACCTCGAACGTGCCGCGCGGGTCGGCGTTGTGGATGTAGCAGCCGGGAGTCGTGCGCAGCAGCTCGAACAGCTCGGGGTAGCTGCCCTTGATCTGGCGCTGTTCGTCATCGCTGATCTTGCGGTTGTTCAGCGGCGTGCACCAATTGGGCGTGCGCTGGAACACGGTCAGTTGCGCGACCGCCGGGGCGATGGTCTGGATCACCTGCACGCCCGTCGCACCCGTGCCGATCACGGCCACGCGCTTGCCGGTGAAGTTCACGTCTTCCTTCGGCCAGCGATAGGTGTGGAAGGACTGGCCGCGAAACCGGTCCACGCCAGGCAGCTTCGGCATCGTGTCGGCCGACAGCGGGCCAACCGCCGTGACCAGGAACCGGGCGGTGTGGGTTTCCCCGGTGTCCAGCGTCACGGCCCACTGGCTTTTCTGCTCATCGAAGGTGGCCGAAGACACGCGAGCGTTGAACTGGATGTCGCGCCGCAGGTCGAACTTGTCGGCGACATGGTTCAGATAGGTCAGGGTTTCCGGCTGGGCGGCGAAATGCTCGCTCCAGTTCCACTCCTGCAGCAACTCCTCCGAGAAGGAGAATCCATATGTATAGCTCTCGGAATCGAAGCGCGCGCCGGGGTAACGGTTCCAGTACCAGGTGCCGCCCACGCCGGTGCCGGTTTCAAACACGCGGACCGAAAGGCCCAGCTGACGGAGGCGATAAAGTTGGTACATGCCGGCAATTCCGGCGCCAATGATGATGGCGTCATAGGTCTTGGTCTCGGACGCGTTGGCATGGGCGTCGGCGATGGCGGCATCCAGCATCTTGTCTCAATCTCCTGCTCGGGTTTGGGTCAGCGAACCCTACTGATGGGTAGCTTACCACGCGTCTTGGTCGGCGTCGCCCCCGACTTGTGCCCCGATCGCGGCTGGCACGAATTGAAGTCGTCTCCCCGATCCGCCCCGATGCTCGGCCTTCTGATCGCCCTCATGCTGCCCGCGGCGTCGGGTGCCCTGGCCGCCGAGGCGCTCGTGCCGCCGTTCACGCCGGCCTGCATCTCCTCCCCCTACGGACCGCGCACGACGGGGGGACCGCGCGCATCAGGGTTCCATAACGGCATCGACCTGCCTGCTCCGGCCGGGGCCTGGGTGCGGGCCGTCGCCGCCGGGCAGGTCATCAGCATCCGCCGGATCGGCGCCGGCGGGCTGGAAGTGACCGTGAAGCACACGGACGGGCTGACCACCCGTTATTCCCATCTGGGCACCGTGGCGCCGCCGCTCGCATCCGGCAAACGCGCGGTGGCGGTGGGAGAGGCGCTGGGCCGGGTCGGGCGCACCGGCATCACCTATGGGACGCACCTGCACCTGGAGGTAGAGGTCAACGGCCAGCGGGTCGATCCGGCCCCCTATTTCAAGTTCGACCGCTGCGGGCAGACGGCGCAGCGATAAGGCGGGCGGACCCCGTCAGCGCTGCCGCATCGCGCTGGTGATCGCCTTGCCCAGCGAGGTGCCGATATCAGCCGCGAGCGCCGCGGTATCCGGCGTTTCGATCCTGCATTCCATCGTCGCGACCCAGATCTGCTGATAGGCGGTGCGGTCGCTGACGATCACGGTCAGGTGCAGGGTCGCCCCCGGCAAGGACGGGTCCACCAGCAGTGCCGCGTCGGTCGGCCGCCGCTGCCAGTTCATGTCGTTGAAGACGCTGGCCGGACCCGGGCCACCGCGGATCGTGAAGACCACCTGCAACGTCGCCCGCCCCTGCGGGTCGATGGTCAGCCCGGCCTTCTCCAGGCTGGACCGAAACGCCTGGATGCGGGCCCCGCTGGTCGAAGACGTTTCGCGCAGTGGCAGATAGAACGTCATAGCCGCCGGCCACGGATGCACCTGCGAAGTCGCGAAGTCCCCGGCGCACAGGCTGCTCGCCCGCGCGGCGTCCGGCGCCATCACCCCCAGAGCAAGCAAGCCGAGCGCGCCGGCCCGAACGAGAAGGGATGATTTCATGTGCGTCTCTCCGGACAGGTGACATGGCAGGCATGGAATGATTTCAGGACTATCGCACCCTCCGCCGAGCGCGCAAGCAGGCCGCTATTCCCGCGGTTCGGTCACCAGACCTCGTCGCACCAGGGATTCCCAGATCGCTTCGGGCGTATCGGCGAAGTCGAACAGGGCCAGATCCTCGGGCTCGATCATCCCCGCCTCCACCATCGCATCGAAGGAAATCACGCGCCGCCAATACGCCGCGTCGTACAGCACGATCGGAATGGGCGGCATCTTGCGGGTCTGGGCGAGGGTCAGGATTTCGAACAGCTCATCCATAGTGCCGAAGCCGCCGGGAAACACGACCAGGGCGTTGGCGCGCATCGCCATGTGCATCTTCCGCATGGCGAAGTAATGGAACCGGAACGTCAGCTCGGGCGTCGTGAAGTGATTGGGTCCCTGTTCGCGCGGCAGGCTGATGTTGAATCCGATGCTGGGAGCGCCGCTTTCGAAGGCGCCGCGGTTCGCCGCCTCCATGATGCCTGGGCCGCCGCCGGTCGCGATCACGTTGTCCCGCCAGCGATCCCTTGGCGCGAAGGCCCCGCCGCGTTCTGACACGATGCGCCCGAACTCTCGCGCCGCCTGGTAGGACGCCAGGCGCGGTGCCAGTTTCTCCACCGCCGCGCGAGCCTCGGGCGTCGTGGTTGCCGCGAGGGCGGCGGCGTATTCCTCGGGCGAAGGCGCGCGGGCCGTACCGAACACGATGATCGTGGAGCGGATGCCCCAGTCACGCAGCCCGAGGTCAGCCTTGGCGAATTCCAGGGCGAAGCGGATATCGCGCATCTCCTCCCGCAGGAGGAAGTCGGTGTCCTCGACCGGCAGGCGATAGGCCCGGGCGCGGGTTTGGGCACTGTGATCGGTCATGTCCCTGAATCATCTCATGGAAGTGGTCGCTCGGCTGAACGGGGGGGACCATCACACGGCATGGTCTCATTCGCAATCAGGCAGGCGGCGGTTGAAAGAACCAGGATGGGCGGGGATACTGCGGCGGGACCTTGCCGGCGGGAATCGCAATGAACCGGTGGTCCTCGGGACGCGGACGTTCCGATCGGCGGCGTGACGTGATCCGAGGGGACCCAGGGGCCATGCAGACCTACGACTATATCGTTGTCGGAGCCGGATCGGCCGGCGCGGTGGTTGCCCACAGGCTGTCCGCCAATCCGGGCAACAAGGTGCTGCTGATTGAAGCCGGGCCGGCGAGCCACCCCTGGTCCCGCATCCCGATCGGTTATGCCAAGCTGCTGACCAACCCGGCGGCGAACTGGCTGTATAGCTCGGAGCCCGAGGCCAACACGAACGGCCGCAAGCTGCCCGTGCCACGCGGGAAAATCCTGGGCGGCTCAAGCTCCATCAACGGCTTGGCCTTCGTGCGCGGGCAGGCACAGGACTTCGACACCTGGGCGCAGATGGGCAACAAGGGCTGGAGCTATGACGACGTCCTGCCTTTGTTCAAGCGCATGGAAAGCTACGAGGCGGATGGCGACGACCGCTTCCGGGGTCGTG
>CANJSR010000188.1 GCA_947476855.1 Acetobacteraceae bacterium | reverse complement strand
TCATGTCATTCATCGCGCGTTTCCTCTGATGGATTTCCGGCATCGTCGCCGACAAGGGCGGGACCATGCAAGTGCGCGGTGTTCAACGGATCCGTTGAGCAATCCCGCCGGCGGTGCCATGAGCGGCCCCCGAGGTTCCGCGCGCCTGATCGAGTCGCGTCGGGCCGGGTAAAGAACCAGGAGAGACCATGCGTGCCTTCGAAGGTCAGCGTTCGGACAACCAGCCGGTCAACCGGTCACGGCCGGAGAAGGAGAAGCTGCTGCGGGAGCTGCGGGAGACCCTGGCAGGCATGAAATCCCACACGAGTGCGTCGCTTCGGCAAAGCGTGCAGAAGCGCATTTCCGATCTGGAGGCCGAGCTGCGGGTGAAGGTTCCGGGCGGGCGGTGATCGGATAGGGGGCGGTTGGGGGCGCGCACCGGGGGCTGACGTAGGATTTGCCTTCTGGCTGCCACGGGTCCCGCGCCCCTGCACCAGCGCCGTCAGGGGGATCACGCCCTGGGGCGGTTGGGCCATACCCCGTCCGAGGGGAGCGGCGGGAAACGTCGTCGAAGACGTCAGGGCGGTGCTCGCGACCCCCTTGACGACACGTGCCTGATGGGCCATTTCGAGCCAATCAGGACTTTACCGGTCCAGTTAGCAAGTGCCCGCGGGACGACCCGGGCTGAAGGGGCCATCTCGCGATGCTCAGGCTGTCGAAACTGACCGATTATGCGGTCGTCGTGCTGGTGCGCCTTGCCAGCGCGCCGGGTGTGCAGACCTCGCCAGGGATCGCCGCGACCACGGGTATCCCTGAGCCGACCGTCGCCAAGGTGCTGAAAGCGCTGACCGCCGCGGGCCTCGTCACCTCCCAGCGCGGCGCGCGCGGCGGCTATCGGTCCGAACGCGGCCTGGCCGATATTCCCGTCTCGGACGTGATCGCCGCGATCGACGGTCCGATCGCGCTCACGGCCTGTGTCGAAGGCTCGGTCACCGAATGTGAATCCCAGGGACTGTGCCCGATGCGCGGGCGCTGGGACCCGGTGAACGACGCCATCCAGCAGGCCATGCAGAACATCAGCCTGGCCGACATGAGCGAGGCCTCCATCCCGGCCATGTTCCGGACCCCCGCGCGCGAACCCAGTCATCTGCCGGCCGCCGAATAGGACGACCCAATGCCCGTCGCCACCGAAACGATCGATACCGTCCAGTCCCTGGCCGATTCCGGCTACAAGTGGGGCTTCGAGACCAACATCGAAATGGATCTCGCGCCCAAGGGCCTGAATGAGGACATTATCCGGCTGATCTCCTCCCGCAAGGAGGAACCGGCTTGGATGCTTGAATGGCGCCTGAAGGCCTATGCCGCGTGGCTGAAGATGGCCGAACCGGAATGGGCCCGCGTCAACCATCCGCGGATCGACTATCAGGACCTGCATTACTATGCCGCGCCGAAGAAGAAGGCCGGCCCGAAATCCCTCGATGAGGTCGATCCCGAGCTGCTCGCGATGTACGAGAAGCTGGGCATTCCGCTGAAGGAACGCGCCATCCTCGCCGGCGTGGAGCCGGACGAGAACGAGCGTCCCCCGATCGCGGTCGATGCCGTGTTCGACAGCGTCTCGGTCGCGACCACGTTCCGGGAAACCCTGTCGAAGTCGGGCGTGATCTTCTGCCCGATCAGCGAAGCCGTGCGCGATCATCCCGACCTGGTGAAGCAGTATCTCGGCACCGTCGTGCCGGTCGCGGACAACTTCTTCGCGGCGCTGAACTCGGCCGTCTTCACCGATGGCAGCTTCGTCTACATCCCCAAGGGCGTGAAATGCCCGATGGAGCTGTCGACCTATTTCCGCATCAACGCCCGCAACACCGGCCAGTTCGAACGGACGCTGATCATCGCCGAGGCCGGCGCCCATGTCAGCTACCTCGAAGGCTGCACGGCGCCGCAGCGGGATGAAAACCAGCTCCATGCCGCGGTCGTCGAGCTGGTGGCGATGGACGATGCCACGATCAAATACTCCACCGTGCAGAACTGGTATCCCGGGGACGCGGAAGGCCGTGGCGGCATCTACAACTTCGTCACCAAGCGCGGCGCCTGCCGCGGCGCGCGGTCGAAGATCTCCTGGACGCAGGTCGAAACCGGCTCCGCCATCACATGGAAATATCCGTCCTGCGTGCTGCTGGGCGAGGACAGCGTGGGGGAGTTCTACTCCGTCGCGGTGACCACCAACCATCAGCAGGCCGATACCGGCACGAAGATGATCCATATCGGCAAGGGCAGCCGCAGCACGATCGTGTCCAAGGGGATCAGCGCGGGCAAGTCCAACAACACCTATCGCGGCCTGGTGCGAATCCTGCCCAGCGCGAAGGGTGCGCGGAACCACACCCAGTGCGACAGCCTGCTGATCGGCGACCAGTGCGGCGCGCATACCGTGCCCTATATCGAAAGCCGCAATCCGACGGCGAAGGTGGAGCATGAAGCCACCACCTCGAAGATCGCCGAGGACCAGTTGTTCTACTGCCGCCAGCGCGGGCTGTCGGAGGAAGACGCGGTGAACCTGATCGTCAACGGGTTCTGCAAGGAAGTACTCAAGGAATTGCCGATGGAATTCGCCGTGGAGGCACAGAAGCTGCTCGCGGTGAGTCTCGAAGGTTCGGTGGGATAAAGCGCATGCTGGAAATTCGCGGCCTGGCCGCCTCGATCAACGACAAGCCGATCCTGCGTGGCATCGATCTGACGGTGCCCGCCGGGGAGGTCCACGCCATCATGGGGCCGAACGGCTCCGGCAAGTCCACGCTGGGCTATGTGCTGTCCGGGCGGGATGACTATGTGGTCACCGGCGGGACCGCCACGTTCAACGGCGTTGACCTGCTGGGCCTGGAACCGGAAGAACGCGCCGCCGCCGGCGTGTTCCTGGCTTTTCAGGCGCCGATCGAACTGCCTGGCGTCAACAACGCCAACTTCCTCCGCACCGCCCTGAACGCGATCCGTCGCAGCCGGGGCGAGAGCGAGCTGGACGCCGTGCAGTTCCTGAAACTCGCCCGCGCCGAAACGAAGCGGCTGGCGATGCCGGACGACATGCTGCGCCGGAACGTCAATGTCGGCTTCTCCGGCGGCGAGAAGAAGCGGAACGAAGTGCTGCAGATGGCGATCCTGCGCCCGAAGCTCGCCATCCTGGATGAGACCGACAGCGGCCTCGACATCGACGCGCTGAAGATCGTCGCGGACGGGGTGAATGCTCTGCGCGGTCCGGAATTCTCCGCCCTGGTGATCACGCATCACCAGCGCCTGCTCGACCATCTGGTGCCGAACCGCGTGCATGTCCTGGCCGGCGGCCGCATCGTGCGCAGCGGCGGGCCGGAACTGGCCCGCGACCTGGAGAAGTCCGGCTATGCCGGGCTGATACCGGAGGCCGCATGAACGCGCCCGTCCAACGCGGCGCCCTCGGCTTCCTGGCGCAGTACGACGCGCTCCGCGACCGGCTGCCCGGCGATCCCGCGATCCGCGACGCCGCCGCGACGGCGTTCCGTTCGGCGGGTCTGCCCGGCGGGACGTCGGCGCGCCGGATCGAGGCGTGGAAATACACCTCCCTGCGCCCGGTCGCCGAAGCCGCGTTCCAGACCCTGGCCGCGCCTCATGACGTTTCCGCCCTGCTGGCCAGCGCACCGGTGCTGGACGCGGCGCTGATCGTCTTCGTCGATGGCCGCTTCCGCGCCGACCTGTCTAACCCGCCCGCCGGTTTCTCGACCTTCGCCGACCATCCCGATTTCGGCACCCTCGCACGGGCCGACCGGGAACCGATGGTCGCGCTGAACACGATGCTCGCCGAGGACGGCGCACGTCTGCACATCCCGGCCGGCGCGGATGGCGGCGTCGTACGCCTGGTCAGCCTCGCGACCGGGACCGCCGCGGTGCATCCGCGCCATTCGATCCACCTGGAAGACGGCGCCCGCCTGACCGTGGTGGAGATCGCGATCGGCGAGGGCACGTATCTGCACAATCCGGTTACCGAAGCGCGGGTCGGCGCCAACGCCCACCTGACACATGTGCGCCTGCAGGATGAAGCGGTCGGTGCGTTCCACCTCGCCACGCTCTATATCGATATCGCCCAATCCGGCACCTATGACGGGTTCACCCTGAACCTCGGCGCCCGTGTCACGCGGGCCGAGTTCCACGCCATCCTGTCCGGCACCGACGCCATCGCGCATATGAACGGCGCGCAACTGCTGACGGGCACCCAGCATGCCGATTTCACCTCGGTCGTGCGTCATGCCGAACTGCGCGGCACCTCCCGCCAGACGGTGCGCAACGTCCTGGCCGGCCGGTCCCGCGGCGTGTTCCAGGGCCGGATCGAGGTTGCCCGCGCCGCGCAGAAGACCGACGGGTTCCAGATGAACCAGGCGCTGCTGCTGTCCCCGGATGCGGAGATCGACAGCAAGCCGGAGCTGGAAATCTTCGCCGACGACGTGAAGTGCAGCCACGGCGCGACGGTGGGCGAACTCGACGCCGAACAGCTTTTCTACCTCCGCAGCCGTGGCATCCCGGACAGTGAGGCCCGCGCCCTGCTGGTCCGCGCCTTCCTCCAGGAAGGGCTCGACGCCGTGACCAGCGAACCTATCCGCGCCATACTGGAAGACAGTGTGCAACGCTGGTGGGACAGACAGGCCATGCCGATGGATACAGACGCGACCGCATCCCGGTCGGGAGCAGCGGCATGAACGCCATCACCAAGCCGGCGGCCTTCGACGTCGCGCGCATCCGCCAGGATTTCCCGATCCTGACCCAGACCGTGCGCGGCAAGCCGCTCGTGTTCCTCGACAGCGCCGCCTCCGCCCAGAAGCCGCGCGCCGTCATCGATGCCATGCGCAACGCGATGGAAACGCAATACGCGAACGTCCATCGCGGCCTGCATTGGATGAGCGAGCGGACCACCGAGGCCTACGAAGCCGCGCGCGACGCGATCGCGACCCTGATGAACGCCTCCGACCGGCACGAGATCGTGCTGACGCAGAGCGTGACCGGCGCGCTGAACCTGATGGCGCACAGCTACGGGCGCGGCGTCCTGCAACCCGGCCAGGCCGTGGTGATCTCCGGCATGGAGCATCATTCCAACATCGTCCCCTGGCAGATGCTGCGCGATGAGCGCGGCATCGAATTGCGGGTGGCGCCGATCACCGACGCCGGTGAACTGGACCTGGAAGCGTTCGAGGCGCTGTTCGCCGACGGCAAGGTCGGGCTGGTGTCCATCACCCATATGTCCAACGTCCTGGGTTCGGTCACGCCGGCCGAACGGATCGTGGCCATCGCGCATGCACACGGGGCGAAGGTGCTGTTCGACGGCTCCCAGGCCGTGGTCCACCGCCGCGTCGACGTGCAGGCTCTGGGCTGCGATTTCTACGCCTGGACCGGGCACAAGCTGTATGGCCCCACCGGCATCGGCGTCCTGTGGGGACGGCGGGAACTGCTGGAGCGGATGCCCCCCTTCCTGGGCGGCGGCGACATGATCTCCTCGGTCAGCTACGAGAAATCCACCTGGGCCGAGGTGCCGCATAAGTTCGAGGCCGGGACCCCGCCGATCCTGGAAGGCATCGGCCTGAAGGCGGCGATCGATTACGTCCAGTCCATCGGCTATGACGCCATCGCGGCGCATGAGGCCGCCCTGGTCGATCACGCGCTGTCGAAATTGTCCGCCATTGACGGCGTGACGATCATCGGGCGGGCGCAGGATCGCGGCGGCGTCGTGTCCTTCACCATGGACAAGGCGCATGCCCACGACGTGGCGACGTTGCTCGACCGCCAGGGCATCGCCGTGCGAGCCGGCCATCACTGCGCCGAACCGCTGATGCGCCGGCTGGGCCTGGACAGCACCGCGCGGGCCAGCTTCGGTGTCTATACGACGCTGGCGGAAGTCGACGCACTCGCCGACGCGCTGACCCGGGTGCGGGAGTTCTTCAAGTAATGCCCCACACCCAGTCCCAGCCTCAGGCCGTGGCGGCGGACAGTTTCGACGATCTGCGCGACCTGTACCAGGAAGTGATCCTGGATCGTGGCCGCAAGCCGCGCCATGGCAAGCGCCTCGACGACTTCGACGTGACCGCCAAGGGCGACAACCCGATGTGCGGCGACCGGGTGCAGGTCTGGGTGAAGTTCGCCGCCGACGGCCGCATCGCCCACACCGGCTTCGATGCGCGGGGCTGCGCGATCAGCGTCGCCTCGGCCGACCTGATGGCGGAAACCGTCGAAGGCCGGGACAAGACCGACACGCGGGCTTTGTTCGCCGCGTTCCGGGAGATGGCCCGCACCGGCGTCTGCCCGCAGTGCGGACCGGCCCTCGCGGAACCGATGGAGCGGTTGGCCCCGCTGTCGGGCGTTCATGATTATCCGTCACGCGTGAAATGCGCGACTTTGCCGTGGCACGCGCTGATCGCCGCGCTGGATGGCACCAGGGAAGCGACCAGCGCCGAGGGGGAACCATGAACGACGCATCCAAGCCGCACTCCGCCTGGACTCCCGAAGGGGAAGTGCCCGCTCGGCTGTCGGAAACGACCCTGATCGACGCCATCGCCACCGTGTATGATCCGGAAATCCCGGTGAATATCTACGAACTCGGCCTTATCTATGCCGTCGACATCCATGATGATGGCGCGGTGAAGGTGGAGATGACACTGACCGCCCCGGCCTGCCCCAGCGCCCAGGAACTGCCCGAGCAGGTGCGGGCCGCGGTGATGGCGGTACCGGGCGTGACCTCCTGCGAGGTCGAGACCGTCTGGGATCCGCCCTGGGATCAGAGCCGGATGACCGAAGAAGCCCGCCTGCAGTTGAACATGTTCTGATCGGCCGCGAGATGGAGCACACCATGAACACGAACACGGCGACCATCACTCCGGCACCCGCGCGCAAGACCCGCGCGTTGCCGCCCCTGATGACCCTGACCGACGCCGCGGCAGAACGCCTGCGCCGCCTGTATGACAAGGGTGAGCAAGGAAAGCTGCTGCGCATCGGCGTCAACACCAAGGGTTGCTCGGGCCTGTCCTATGACCTGACCTGGACCGACGCCCCCGCGCCGACCGATGAAGTGGTCAAGGACAAGGAACTGACCGTCCTGGTGGACCGCAAGGCCAGCCTGTTCCTGATCGGCTCGGTGATGGACTACGAGGTCAAGAAGCTCACCTCGGGCTTCACCTTCGTCAATCCGAATGAGAAGGGCCGCTGCGGCTGCGGGGAAAGCTTCCACGTCTGAGGCTGGAGGTCCGGCGAGGCCGGTAACCACGCAGTCAGCGCCGGCGGAACACCACGCTCAGATTGTTCGCCGGCATCGGGATCCGGTCCGATCGCACAAGCCCGTGCTGACCCGCCAGCGCGGTGATCTCGTCAAGGTCGCGTATGCCCCAGGATGGGTCGCGCGCCCGCAGGTCCGCATCGAACGCCGCGTTGCCGGGGCCGGTATGGACGCCCCCCTCGCGGAACGGGCCATACAGGAACAGCATCCCCCCTTGGGTCAGCACCCGTCCGGCACCCGCGATCAGCCCCTGCGTGGCGCCCCAGGGCGCGATATGGACCATGTTGATCGAGACGATCGCGTCCGCCTCGGCGATCGGCCAGGTGTCGGCCGAGGCATCCAGCCGGAGCGGCGGCAGCACATTCGGTAGCCCCGCCAGGTCACGCCAGGCGGCGATGCTGCTCAAGGCCTCCTCATCGCGGTCGGTCGGCTGCCACGTCAGATCGGGCAAGGCCTGGCCGAACCACACGGCGTGCTCGCCCGTGCCGCTGGCGATCTCCAGGACCAGCGCCGGCCGCGGCAGGAGGTCTCGCAGCACCCCCAGGATCGGCTCACGGTTGCGCCCGGCGGCGGGGGCGGACTTGGCGGCATTCATCCGAGTGGCAATCCCTTGCGGAAGGTTCGTGGCGCGCCTGGCGCGCCGCCCCCCTGATCCCCGTTTCCGGCCTCGAAAGCAACCGATGATGGACATTCCCCATCACGGCGCTTCATGATCCTCCGATGGTCGATCTGCACAAGCTTCTGTTCGAGACTCCCTCGACGGTCAGCGATCGGGAGGTGTTTGCCACGGCCCGCCTGAATGCGCGGGTCAAGGCATTCGCCGGCCGCCCGATGGACGATGACGTGATCAACCAGATCAATGAGGCGATCGCGGACGAGATGGATCGCCTGATACAGGAAGGGGTGCTGCGGGAGCGTCCGGACTGGCTGGCGGTGATGGTTGGCCGGCGGCTGCATGTGGCCTTCGGCGCCAACGCGGTGCAGCGCTTGACCCGCGACCTCAAGCAATCAGGGTCGATCTGACGCCTGCGCCCACGGAGCGGTGGGCTTCGACCAGACCTACTGAATTCTGTAGGACGGGTACTTCTTGAATTTGCAGGACCCGTCATAGTTTGTGTAGTGACAGTCTGGACTGGTCGTGAATTTCACCCGCGGGTCGACCCGCGCGACGACAGGAACGGGCGCCCTGAACGGCACATCGGGCATCAGCCTGATCGGTGCCGCCGGGGGCAACGGCGCCTCGAACGATGCAACCACCGCCGGTTCGGGTTGAGCGCAGCCGGCAAGCCACAGCATGCCGCATGTTGCCGTTACGAAACACCGCATGGCACCCCTCCCCGGGCATTCAGACTTTCCAATCGGGTCGTTGGCCGTTCGGCCATTCCATCACAGTATATGATTGCAAAAGATATAATACCAACCGCCCCAACCGCTGACTCACGCTGGGGACTAGGAATCGGCGTGAAGTCCTGATTCGGTAGGGCCGTTGACGCACCGCGACGATGGGGGAGCGGAATGAGTGCAGCGGTCAAGATAACCCGAACAGACCAGACGGCGAAC
>CANJSR010000187.1 GCA_947476855.1 Acetobacteraceae bacterium | reverse complement strand
TTATCGCAGTCATACCAGACGAAATTGCCGATCGACCCGGTGGGCGGCGGGCAATAGACCTGGAAGCCGGCGTCAACCGAGGAGTCGTTCTCTCCGGCGGAGAGGGAAATCGGGCCGCTGAGACGGGTCGAGGTGTTCGCGTCGGAGTCCTTCCAGTCATCGGTGCCCTGGTTGGCGGCGGACAGGACATAGCCGGACTTCTCACCGAACCACACCTGGTACGTGCCGGCGGAAAGGCCCGAGAAGTTGTAGTAGCCGCTGGAGCTGGTCGTGGTGGTCGCCAGGACCGACGTGCCGGCTTCGTTCATCAGCTTGACGGTCACACCGCCAAGCCCGTTCTCGCCGTAATCCTGCTTGCCGTCCTTGTCGCAGTCATACCAGACGAAGTTGCCGATCGAGCCGGTGGTCGGGTAGCAGGAATAGGTCATGCCGGCGTCGATGGTCGTCTCGACCGCACCCGCGCTCAGGTCGATCGGGCCGCTGAGGCGCGTCGACGTATTGGCGTCGGAGTCCTTGCTATCGTCCGTGCCCTGGTTCGCGGCGGTCAGGTTGTAGCCGGACTTGGTGCCGAAATAGACCTGGTAGGTCCCGGCGGTCAGGTTGGCGAAGTTGTAGTAGCCGCTGGAGTTGGTGGTCGTCGTGGCCAGCACGCTGGTCCCGGCCGCGTTCATCAACTGGACGGTCACCCCGCCGATGCCGTTTTCGCCCGCGTCCTGCTTGCCGTCGTTGTCGCAGTCATACCAAACGTAGTTGCCGATCGAGGCGTTGGTCGGCGGGCAATACACCAGCCCGGCGTCGATCGAGGTGTCGATCTCCCCCGCGCTCAGGGCGATCACGCCGGTCAGGCCGGTGCCGACATTCGCATCGGAGTCGCTCAGGTCGTTCCCGCCCGCGTCCGCGGAGGTGAACGCGTAGCTGTTCAGCGCCTCGAACTCGATCTGATAATTGCCGGCGTTCAGGTCGGAGAACAGATAGCCGCCGGTCCCATCGGTGACCGCCGTGTCGATGACCGAACCCTGGTCGTCCAGCAGGTTGACGGTCACGCCGGCCAGACCGGACTCGGTACCGTCCTGCACGCCATTGCCGTTGGTGTCCGCCCAGACGTAGTTGCCGATCGAGCCCGTTGCGACCTTCAGGCCGGCGTCGATCGTGCCATTCACCTCACCCGCGCTCAGGGTGATCTGACCGGTCAGGCCGGTGCCCGCGTTGGCGTCTGAGTCGGAGGTGTCGGTGCCCTGGTCGGCGGCGGTGAACACATATCCACCGGGACCGACGAACTGCACGACATAAGTGCCAGCGGCCAGGTTGGTGAAGGCATACTGCCCGGATCCGTCGGTCACGCGAGTGCCGACGACGCTCGTGCCGGTGCTGTCCAGCAGATTGACCGTCACACCTTCCAGCCCGACCTCACCGTTGTCGAGCTGGCCGTTGCCGTTGCTGTCGACCCACACGGTGTCGCCGAGGGAGGCGGTGCTGCCCGCGCCCGACCCGTCGGCGGTCAGGCCGACGTCGAGTTCACGGACATGGTCGCCGGCTTCCAGCGTGATCGGGCCGGTCAGCCCGGTCAGCGGATCGGCGTCGCTGTCGATCGTGTCGTCGCTGCCGACATCCTGCGGCGAGAACACGAACCCGTCGACCGTCACGAAACGGATCGAATACGTGCCGGCCAGCAGGTTGTCGAAGAGGTAGAAGCCGTCACCGTCGGTCACGGTTGTCGCCAGCACGCTCGTGCCGTCGGCGTCCATCAACTGCACCGTGACCGTCGGCAGGCCTGGATCGGCGCTCGGCGCCGTCTGCAGGCCATCGCCGTCGAGGTCGAGCCACACATAGTCGCCGATCGAGCAGAGCTGGTCGACGTTGGTTGTCCCGAAGCTCTGCCGGATCACGCTCAGGTCGATCGCGGAGTTGGTCGTGTCAGCGATGTCGATGAACGAGGAGATCGTCAGCGTGACATGCACCGCGGACTGCGCCTGCACGAAGGACACGGCCGGGGCGGCGGGCCCGCCATGCGTGTAGACCTGGGAGCCGATCAGGTTGCCGTCGAGGTCATAGACGTTCGCCGTCGCGATCAGGTTCGCGCCTTCGCCCAGCAGCAGGTCGATGACGTAGAGCGAATCGATCGACGAAATGAAATCAGTGCCGGAAGAACTCGTGACATCGTAGTCGAACGTCAGGGACTGTGAAGATCCAGCGCCGAAAGTCAGCGCGCCGAAGCCACCCCACTGCATGCCATTCTCGGCGCCCGAGAGCGCGATCGGCTGGCTGGCCGTGTCCACGAAGGGAACCGTAATGCCAACATCGACCTCAACCAGCTCGATGTTCGAGAAGGTCAGGATACCATCGGTAACCGGGCTCCAACTCTGAGTGTACGTCGGCATGGCGATTTGTCCTTCAGGCACCGTTACCAGGGCTTGGCGGTCGGTCAGCACCGCTGGCCCGATCGTTTGGTCGTTCGATCCGGCGGGGCCTGCACGCGCATGCAACGTCGCATACGGATTTGGCTATCGCGCCGAGGATTTCGTAACACCCTGTCGACGGTGTGTAAACTATAAATGCGATTATCTTATTTTATGAACGCGTGAAACCGCCTTGAAAGCGCCGACGCGGCGCGGGCGATCTCAATTTCGGGGTTCCGCGGGACGACTCGGCCGATATTGCGACGTTCCCCAGGAGAAACGGCCAAGCGGAAACGCACCTCGAGTCGCCGGCGGCGTTCGGTCATCAGCATGATTGTCAAATTTTGGACGAGGTCCCGCGCCCGCGGGGCCGAAACGTGATGGCAGGACCGACGGATGCGGACCGCGGCGTGAGAGCGGGTGCTTAGCCCCGCCGCCGACGCCGTCGAGCTGCGATGATGCCGCCGGCACCCACCAGGAGCAGCCCGATCGTCGCGGGTTCCGGGGCGGGCAGGTAGCTCTGCGTCACATGGGACAGTGTCAACGTGCCGACACCGGGCACCGCTGCGTTCAGTTTCAGGTCCTTGGTCACGGACAGGGACGTCACGGGCGCAAAGGACACGCTGGAACTGGTCGCGGCGCCCAGATTGACGCTCATGGTCTGCGTCGGGCCCCCGAACGGAATGACGCTTTCGCCGACCGATACATAGCTTCCGGTGGGAAGGAGATTAAAAGGGAAACTGGGCGTGCCGGTCGTGGACCCAAACATCGCCAATGCGGCGCTGGTGATGGTGGTGCCCGGATTGATGGCGGAGATGTCGAGCGTGAAATTCACATCGTAAAGGCCGGAGCCGAGCGCCGCGCTGAAGATGTTGCCGCCGCCAGCGCCTTGGATCCGAATCGACGCGCCCGGGCCGGCATCGGCGATGATTTCGAGATTGCCGGCTGAACAGCTGGACTGGGCCACCCCTGCGAGCGTCAACTGACAGTCCGAGACGACGATGTTCAGCCCGTTCGCCGACAGCACGCTGCCGTTCAACAGGGCGACCGCGGATGCCGGCTGTGGCGTGAACACCGAAACGCCCGCCGCCATGGCGGCTGCGATCGCGAACAGGCGAACAGGGCTCCTCATGGAACCATGTGCGGTGGTGTCGCCAACGATGTCATCGGCACGCCCGATCGTCATCGTAATCCAATCTCCGATACACCCATTTCGTTACCACGCGGCACACACACTGTAAACTATAAACGGCGAAGCGGTAATTTTGAGACGATCTAGTCGTTCGATGTCTCGATACCGATGCCCTCTTTCCCCGCCATCGAATACTCACGGACGATCACATCGGCCAGTGCCGCCTTGATGCTCGCGAACGCCCCTTCCCGCAGCAAGGCCTGCCGGATCGTCTCCCGCACAACGGCGAACGGCTGCGTCGGCTGCTTGCGCCTTGCCTCGACCTTCACGACGAACCAGCCGGTCGGGCTCCGGACCGGATAGGCGGACATCTCTCCGGGCGAGAGCGCGAAGGCCACCGCGCCGACCTCCACGTTCAACCCGTCGCGCGGCAGGAACCCCAGATCGCCGCCGACCGAGGCGGACGTGTCCGTGCTGAATTCCTTCGCAACGGCCGCGAACGCCGCCCCCGCCTTGACCCTGGCGATCAACGCCGCCGCCTCCGGCTCGGTCATCGTCAGCATGATGCGGACATGGACCTCCTCGGGCCCCGGCTTGCCCTCGTAGTCCCGCCGATAGCGCTCCAGCAGCCGAACTTCGGTGATCGTCTCGGAGACTTCGCGCTTGATGGTCTCGTTCGCCAGCACCTCATCCGCGGCGGCCTTGACGCGGCGCTTGATCTCCGGGTCCGCATCGTAGCCCTTGCGAGCGGCGCGCACGATCAGCGCTTCCCGCCGGATCAGGTGTTCCACCATGTTCGGGAACAGGACCTCATAGGGCAGATTGGCGATGTTCTGCGGCAGGGAGCGAATCCGGTCCGCAACCTCCGACAGGGTGATCGCGCGTCCGTCGACCTCGGCCACGATCATCTCCCGCGCCTTCGACGCGGCGTTCGCGGTGTCATAGTCCCTGCGGGTTGTATCAAAAATGGGCCGATTGCCGTCCCCAGGCGATAGCGGCGAGGGGCTTGGCCGCGTCGAACTTTGCGCCCCGGCCTCCTGCGTAGAGACAGCGAGCAGAACGCCCAGTGCGCCGGCCAGGGGAAGGATGATACGCGCACGCATTTTGTACTGTCTCGCTTCGTAGCCGCATGGATCATGGGAAGCCGGGGCAGCCGCGACAAGGCGGCATGGCGTCCAGGCCGTTCCCATACCGCATTCCAGGCGGCATGATGGGGGAAAGGGAGAGAGCGACGATGAAATTCGGCATCCGTTACTGCAACACCGGCCGGTATGTTGACCCGGCGCGCGCCGTCGAACTGGTCCAGGCGGCCGAGGAAACCGGCTTCGAATCGGCCTGGACGGTCGAACACGTGGTCATCCCCAAGGGCTACCAGTCCGCATACCCCTATACGACCGATGGCCGACTGCCGGGCGGAGAGGGCGATTTCATCCTGCCCGACCCGCAGATCTGGATGGCCTATGTCGCCGCCCGCACGACGCGGATCAAGCTGGCGACCGGTATCCTGATCCTGCCGCAGCACAACCCGGTGATCTGCGCCAAGCAGGTGGCCACTCTTGATTACATGTCGGGCGGGCGGGTGCTGCTGGGCATCGGCGTCGGCTGGCTGAAGGAGGAGTTCGAGGCGCTGGGCGTCCCCTTCGCCGATCGCGGCGCGCGGACCGAGGAATACATGCACGCCCTGCGCGCGCTGTGGTCGATGGACGTGCCCACCTATGAAGGCAAGTTCGTGAGCTTCAGGAACGCCTATATGCGGCCGAAGCCGACCAATGGCACGGTGCCCATCATCATTGGCGGCCACTCCAAGGCCGCGGCGCGACGAGCGGGACGGATGGCGGACGGGTTCTTCCCGGCGCGTGGCGCGTCGGAGGAACTGCTGGCGCTGGTGCGGGACTCGGCGATCGAGGCCGGGCGTGATCCGAAGGACGTCGAGATCACGGCCAGCATGCCGGAGGACCTGGCGGACCTGCCGGCTCTGGCCGCGCGTGGAGTCAGCCGGGTGCTGGTCCCGGTGACCGGGGTCGCGGGCTTGAAGAAGGTGATCAGGGGCGCCGATGACGTGCGGGCCTGGAAGGACGTGCTGGATCACTACGCGTCCTTATAACTGGACAAGGTGGCGGGGGCGGTTGCTCCCGCCATCACCCGCCGAAGCCCCAGGCCGAGCACCGCGAGATGGG
This sequence comes from Acetobacteraceae bacterium, assembly GCA_947476855.1. The sequence goes on along the minus strand of CANJSR010000187.1, from coordinate 3,129 downwards.
TGATGGGTGCCAGGGGGATGTGCCAGCTTGAGCCGATGATCCAGGTCAGCAGCGCGAGCGGCCAGACCGCGACCAGGATCACCTTCTCCCACGGCAGGAAGCCGGTATCGCGCGCGTCGCGGAACAGCCAGGCCATGGCGACCAGCAGCAGAAGCTGGTCATAGACGAGCGACAGCGGCACCGCGAGCAACGTGGCCACCAGCAGCGTGGCGCAGCGGGCGGCGTGCTGGTCGGCGCGCCGCCAGACCACGGCGATCAGTCCGGCCATGGCGATCGCCGCCGCCGCTTGTGATGCCCAGGCTGCCGAGGGCGGGACTCCGATCAGCCGGAAGGCGCCGAACAGGGTGATCATGCCGGCCAGGTCGATGCGCCCGGATTCGTAGACCTTGGAAGACCCGGACGCGGCGGTCAGGTAGGCGGTCCAGGTCTCGGTTCCGAACAGCAGGGCGGACAGGCCGACCAGGGAAGCGACCACGGCCGCGGCGGCGGCGAAGGCGCGCCAGCGCTGCCCGGCAGCCAGGGCGAAGGGGGCCAGCAGGCCATAATGTGGTTTGTAGCAGAGCAGACCCAGCATCGCTCCGGCGGTGGCGGGGCGGCGATCCAGCATCAGGGTGAAGCCGGCGAACAGGGAAGCCGTCAGGAACGCGTTCTGCCCCACGCCCAGGTTCCAGAACATCGCGGGGAAGGCCAGGACCGGGATCAGCCAGCCCCACCCGTTCGGCCGCGCGATGCGGCGGATCGCGAACAGGAACAGGCCGAGGGTGAGGGTCTGGAACAGGGTGTAGGACAGATAATAGGGCAGGGCGGCGAAGGGCGCGCACAGCAGCAGGAACACCGGGGGATAGAAGAAGAACTGGTAGGACTCGCCCGAGTGCGTGGTCTGCTGCTGCATCAGCAGATGTGCCGCATGATCGTAGGCGAGGGCTGGGGTGCCCGCCAGCGCCAGTTTCCCGGCGGCGTAGAAGCTGACGTAGTCGGCGCTGTGCGGTTTCTCGACCGTGAAGAACAGGCCGTTCTGCCAGGCGGCGATGAAGCCCATGAACGCCAGTTCCAGCACCAGCAGCACCGTGGCCCAGGCCATGACCCGTTCTCGGGTCAGCCAGGGGGCGAGGCGCAGCGTGTTCAGGAGAGGCATCATGCGGCGATCCGGGGCAGGGGACGTGCGACGTTAGCCGGAAGGCGGTTGTGAATTGGTTTCAGGTCCGGGGCGTGGATGCGAAACTGCCGCTCTGTTACGCTTGGCCCAAACGGAGGGTCCCCCCATGCAATACACCACGCTTGGTCGCACCGGCCTGAAGGTCAGCGTCGCCGGCCTTGGCTGCGGCGGGTTTTCCCGCCTCGGCCTGGGCACCGGCCATTCCGAGGACCACGCCATCGGCATCATCCGCCAGGCGATGGACCTGGGCGTGAACCTGATCGACACCGCGGCGGTCTATGGGACCGAGGGTGTTGTCGGCCGCGCGATCAAGGGCGTGGCGCGGGACAGTTTCGTGCTGTGCACCAAGGCGTCGAAGCCGAAGGATGATGCTCAGTTCAGCGTGGAGAAGATCCTGGCGAGCCTGGATGGGTCGCTGCGGGATCTGGATGTCGATTACGTCGATGTGTTCCAACTGCATGCCGTGCCGCCAGGGTCGTATGAGTACGTGCGGCAGGAGATTGCTCCGGCGCTGCTGCGGGAGAAGGAGAAGGGCAAGTTCCGCTTCCTCGGCATCACCGAGACCTCTCCCAACGACCACGAAGCCGAGATGCTGAACCGGTCGTCGCAGGACACGCCCTGGGATACGGCGATGTTCGCGTTCAACCTGATGCACCAGGTGGCTCGGGAGAAGGTGTTCCCGTTCACCCAGGCCAATGGCGTGGGGACCCTGATGATGTTCGCGGTCCGCAGCATCTTCGCTCGCGCGCCTGAACTGGCGGCTGAGGTGCGGGGACTGGTTGCCGCGGGGAAACTGCCGGCGGATTTCGCGTCCGATGATCCGCTGGGGTTCCTGGTGCATCCCGATGGGGCGAGCAGCGTGACGGATGCGGCCTACCGGTATGTCCGGCATGAGCCTGGGGTGGATGTTGTGCTGTTTGGCACGGGGGATGTGGGGCATCTGAAGGCGAACATCGCCTCGATCCTGAAGCCGGCGCTGCCGGCGGCGGATCGGGAGAAGGTGGCGGCTCTGTTCGGCCACTTGCGGGGGGTGGGGCTGGCGCTGCCGCCGCCGATGCCTGGGCGGGGGTAGGGAGGCGATATTTTGAAGGAGGGGACCGCGAAGCAGATCCCAGGGGTGGTGTAGGGTCTGATCATCACGCTGCCCGGGATTGGGGCGATGTCAGACCCCCACTCTGCCCCCCCCCTCCCCTTGAGGGAGGGGGTTGGGGGGAGGGGTCGATACCCCCCGGTCGGTGCCGATTTTCTTCCCCCAACCCGAAGTCCGTGCCGCTGCTTACCCCCCACCCCGGCCCTCCCCCTCAAGGGGGGAGGGGGAGCCTGGGTTAGGCCGGCCCTCTCCTCTTAGTTGGCAGCAACTTCCGTGCCTTACGCCAGACCAAGTTCCTTCTGCAGGACCTCGATCCGATCCGTCCCGTCTCTCTGCCCGGTCACCCAGTTCGACCGCAGCCCACCGCCGGAGGGCGCCGGCTGTCCACGGAACACCTCGTACACCACCGTCCGGTCCTGAATTCTCCACGCGCCATCCCGCCGCGTCAGGCGGTCGACGTAGCGGCCAACGACCTCCGTCTCCACCGCCTGGTCCACCGCGATCGGCTTCCCCCGCAGGTACGGCAGCCGAGCGTCGCCGGCGGCGGGGCCGATGCGCTGGTGGGTAATGAAATAGGTCTCGACCAGCGCGCCATCCGGCCCGTCGAACTCGATCCACATGTTCCCCACGATATGCATCGACTGCTCGATCGTCTCATGCCGCGCCTTGCACTGGGCGATGAAGCCCTCCGGCCCGCCCTTGTAGTTGCCGTGGTCGTCATGCGCGTCCGGATGGAACGCCGAACGCACCAGGTCCCAGTTCTTGCGGTCCACGCCGCGGATGTAGCGGTACAGGCATTCCGTGATCTCGTGCCGGTCCTGAAGGCGCAACGTGTCCATGTTTCCTCCTGATGTTGCGGTGCACACCACGCTGACGCAGAGTG
>CANJSR010000186.1 GCA_947476855.1 Acetobacteraceae bacterium | reverse complement strand
ATCGCGGATCACCCGACCCGCAGCGTGATCAAGGAACAGGTGGAGATGGGCGTGGCGGTGCGCATGGCCGTATTGGATGTGCTGGCGCGCGGGCAGGGTCGCAATGACCGCTGACACGCTGTTCACCGGCGTCCGCATCGTGGGCGCCGGCGTCGATCTGACCGGCGACTTGCTGGTCCGCGACGGGGTGATCGCTGATTTTGGCCCGTCTTTGGGTCGTCCCGATGGCGCGGTTGTGGTGCATGAGGACGGGGCTGTCCTTTGCCCCGGGCTGGTCGACATGCGCGCGGCGCTTGGGGAACCTGGATACGAATACCGGGAAACCATCGCCTCGGCCGCCATCGCGGCCGCGGCGGGGGGGATTACGACCCTGGCGGCCCTGCCGGACACCAAGCCCGCGATCGACGATCCGGCGCTGGTGCGGTTGCTTGTGTCGCGTGGAGAGGACACCGGCAGTCTGACCATCCTGCCCTACGGCGCGGTCACCCGAGGCTGCAAGGGGGAGGAACTGGCGGAGCTCGGCCTGCTGCATGAGGCGGGGGCGATCGGCTTCACAGATGGCGGGCGGGCGATCGGGTCATCGCGGCTGATGCGGATCGCGCTGTCCTATGCGCGGGGCTTCGGCGCTCGGATCATCCAGCACCCGGAGGACCCTTCGTTGTCCGCCGGTGGGGCCGCGACGGAAAGCGAGTCCGCCACGCGACTGGGCCTGCCGGGGATACCGGCGGCGGCCGAGGCGTTGATGGTGATGCGGGACATACGGCTGGCCGCCTTGACCGGTGGGGCGGTGCATTTCGCCCATGTCTCGACCGGGGAGGCTTTGGACCTGATCCGGCGCGCCAAGGCGGATGGGTTGGCGGTGACCTGCGATACCGCGCCGCCTTACTTCGATCTGAACGAGACGGCGATCGGTGAGTTCCGGACCTATGCCAAGCTGTCGCCTCCGCTGCGGCGGGAGGAAGACAGGTTGGCGGTTCTCGCCGCCCTGGCGGATGGGACGATCGACGCGATTGCCTCCGACCACCAGCCGAGGGACGCGGACGACAAGCGGCTTCCATTCGCTCAGGCGGCGCCTGGGGGATGTGGGTTGGCGACGTTGCTGGGGGTGACGTTGGCTTATGTCCACAACGGCTCTTTGTCCTTGCCCGCCGCTATCGAGCTGCTCACCGCTCGGCCTGCGGCCTTGCTGGGGTCGGCGGCGGGACGGATCGCGCGTGGGGCGGTGGCGGATCTTTGCTTGTTTCATCCGGAACGGATTTGGAAGGTGGAGGAGGGGAAGCTGCCTGGGAAGGCGCAGAACTCTCCGTTTGATGGGCGGGCTTTGGAGGGGGTTGTGTTGGGGACTTGGAAGGGGGGGCGGCGGGTGTTTGGGTAGGGGGGGCGTGCGAATGTCCTTGCACCACTACACCTTGTCCCCGGTGGCTATGATTGGCTGTCGGATGGAAGGGAGCCGAAATCTGACGGTGCATGGAATATTAGTGTGATGATAATTCTGTCCCACAGTAGTATGGCCCAATAGTGAAGGTAACCCCCCTGAACATTGAAGGTTCGGAACCGGTAGTCGAATGCGCCGGGGTATATACCTCTGGCGTCATTTCCCGGCTGCTGCATGAAAACGGCGAAATGTTCAGGTGGAGACTCTCCGGGGGGTGTGATGGTAACCCATCGTTTGATTTCTTCCGGAATGATCTGGCGGTGGTGGTGAAAGTGTAGTCCTCTGACAATTTTCCATACGACGCGATTGATTCGACATCCTTCGAAGTGTTTGGCTATCTTGCCAGGAGGGAGTATGATGTTATTGGGTTTCTCGTCGAATTCATTGAGTACCTTGTACATCAAGGCTGTATTCTTACTCTCTTCGTAACGCGCTATTTTTTCGTTAAAGACGGCGTTTCCTGCATAGGAACCGGGAGCAAACGGCATTAATGTATGTATGAAGTAGTCCTCATCTATCTGGTATGACTTGTTGCAATTCCGATGAACGGTGATCGTTAGTAATTTCGACGTGTTGTCGGTTTTGCGTATAGCGGCTGCATAGATTTGCTTGGGCGGCACATGATCCACGTTGGTCGGTTTCGTCAATAGTTCTCCACACAGATAGCAATGTTGAGGATTTTTAGCCATTTTTTCCTCACGTTAACTCAAAAAGGTACGATCAGTGGGAGCGGTAAGAGTGTGCTTGCCTTTCCCGTGCATCAGGTAACCCAAGGTCATTTCGCTCACATCGACCGGCCTCTCTAGCGGTGGTCTTGCTCCTTCGACCTTCTGGTGACATTGGTCGATCCTTGCATACTATACACGAGTCAGGCCCTGAACAGGAATGCGCGTGGATTTGGCGACTGATTGGATTTCCGCAACGGAATGCGAACCCCAGGGTAATCGTCGTCCCAAGATTAGGGAATCCACACCCCCTTGCCATCCCCCACCCCACCCCCTAATTCTTACCGGCAAGAGTAAGGACGCCCCCATGCGCATCACCTCCAAGGGCCAGGTCACCATCCCCATCGCGATCCGCGAACAAGCCGGCCTCATGCCCAACACCGAGGTCGCCTTCGAATTCGATGGGGAAGCCGTGCGCATCCTGCCCGCCGCGTCCGCCACGACCCGCAACCGGGGTGCGCGCCTCGTCGCCCATCTCCGCGGCCGAGGCGATGTCGCCATGACCACCGACGCGATCATGGCGCTGACCCGGGACGACTGAGTGACCGCCGTCCTCGTCGACAGCAACGTGCTGCTCGACGTCATGACCCAGGACCCGCTGTGGTTCGACTGGTCCGCGACCATGCTCGAACGCATCGCTGACCGCGCGCCGCTGGTGATCAACGCGATCGTCTACGCCGAGGTCTCGGTTCGCTACACCCGTATCGAGGACCTGGAAGACGCCCTGCCCAAGGACCTGATCATGCAGGAAGCCATTCCGTATGAGGCCGCCTTCCTCGCCGGCTAGGTGCATCTCGCCTATCGCCGCCGAGGCGGCACGAAGCACACGACCCTGCCGGATTTCCTGATCGGCGCCCACGCGGTCATCGCCGGCCATCGCTTGCTGACCCGGGATGCCGCGCGTTACCGAACCTATTTTCCCACCCTCTCCCTGATCGCGCCGCCGGCGTTCGGCGTCGTCGGCTGAAACCAACATTGCCCCCACCCCCTCGACCGGCGCATCTTCCCCCCATGCCCCGCATCCTGATCATCAACCCCAATCATTCCACCGCGTGCTCCGCCGGCATCGACGACGCCATCGCCCCCTTCCGCTTCCCCGGCGGCCCGGCGATCGAGGTCGCGACCCTGCATGGCGGCCCGCCCGCCATCTACTCCTGGCGGGATTGGCACGGCGCCGTCGAACCCCTCTGCCGCCATATCGAGACCAACCAGGCCGACATCTACGTCGTCGCCTGCGCCTCCGACCCGGGGATCGAGGCCGCGCGCGCCACCACCGACCGTCCCGTCCTTGGCGTCTTCCGCTCCGCCGTCGCCACCGCCGCCGCCCGCGCGGAACAGTTCGGGGTCATCGCGATCGTCGATGCCTCCAAGGGCCGGCACATGACCGCGCTGCGGGCCATGGGCCTTGAGCACCGCCTAGCCGGAGAGGTCGCGCTGAACACCACCATGGACACGCTGTTGGACCCCGCCGCCGCGCGCGCCCACCTGATCGCCGCCGCCCGGGAACTGGGCGCGATGGGCGCACAGACCGTGATCTTCGGCTGCACCGGCATGGCGCACCACCGCGACGCGATCCAACAGGCCACCGGCCTGCCGGTCATCGAGCCCTGCCAGGCCGCCGCCGCCATCGCCGTGGGCATGGCGCTGACGCTCGCATGACCCTCCCCCGGCCGGCGATGACCGCCGAATACATCGCCCGCTTCACCATCCTGATCGGCTGCGTCGTCCTCGGCCTGAAGACCGCCGCCTGGTGGGTGACCGGCAGCGTCGCGCTCTATTCCGACGCGCTGGAGAGCATCGTCAACGTCGCCGCCAGCGTCGTGGCCCTGATCGCGCTCCGCATTGCCGCCCGCCCCGCCGACGCCAACCATCCCTATGGCCATGACAAGGCCGAGTTCTTCGCGGCCACGATCGAGGGCGTGCTGATCGTCCTCGCCGCGCTGTCGATCTTCGATCATGCCTGGAACGCTTGGCTCAACCCCCGGGCGTTTGAGGCACCGTGGCTGGGCCTTGCGCTCAATGCCCTTGCCACTGGGATGAACGGCGCCTGGGCGCTCGTACTGCTGCGCGCCGCTCGGCGCCTGCGTTCGCCCACGCTGAATGCCGACGGGATGCATCTGATGTCGGATGTCATCACCTCGGTCGGCGTCGCCGCGGGGGTCACCGCCGCGATCGTCACCGGCTATGTCATTCTCGATCCGATCGTTGCTGGCCTGACCGGCGTCTATGTCTGCTGGGCCGGCGTCTCGATGATATCCCGCTCCGCCGCCGGCCTGATGGATGCCGCCCCCGACGCCGCGATCGTGACCCGGATCCGAGAGATCGTGGCGGAGGCCGCGAGCGGGGCGATCGAGATCCATGACCTGCGGACGCGTCAGGCCGGACGAATCAGCTTCCTCGATTTCCATTTGGTCGTCCCCGGCGCGATGACCGTCGCGGAGTCGCACCAGATCTGCGACCGGATCGAGGACGCGCTGCGGACCGAGATGGGTGAGTTGATCGTCACGATCCATGTGGAGCCGGAGGACAAGGCCAAGCAACGCGGCGTTCCGGTGCTATAACGACTGCAAACAGGGGGAACCGACCATGCTGCCACAAGCTATCGACTTCCGCGCCGAGACGGACGCGCTGCACGACCTGCTGGTCACGCTGAAGGACCCGGACTGGGACCGCGAAACCCAGTTCAAGCGCTGGACGGTGAACGACGTCATCCAGCACCTGCATAGCGGGGACCTGATGGCCGCGGCCTCGGTCGAGTCGCCCGAGGCCTTCACCCGCCTGCGCGCCGAGGTCCAGGCGCTCCGCGACCAGGGCATGACCCGCATCCAGGAAACCCGCCACCGGATGGGCGACCTGGTCGGGCCGAAGCTCCGCGCACGCTGGCTGGAAACCGCCCATGGCCTGGCCGACCGGCTCGCGGCCCTGCCCACGGAAACCCGCCTCAAATGGGCCGGGCCCGACATGAGCCTGCGGATGTTCACGACCGCCCGCCAGATGGAGACCTGGGCGCATGGCCAGGCGATCTACGACCTGATGGGGACGACACGGCCGGCCACCAACCGCCTGCGCCAGATCGCCGAGATCGGCGTCCGCACCTATGGCTGGACCTTCGCCAACCGCCAGCAGCCCGTGCCCGGACCCGCGCCGCATGTGCGCTTGGCCGCGCCGGATGGTTCCGACTGGACCTGGAACGATCCCTCGACCGAAAACCGCGTCGAGGGCAGCGCCCTGGAATTCTGCCAGGTGGTCACCCAGACCCGCAACGTCGCCGATACGGCGCTGCGCGTGACGGGGGAACCGGCGCGAACGTGGATGAGCCTCGCGCAGTGCTTCGCCGGCCCGCCGGAAACACCCCCCGCGCCCGGGACAAGGTTTGCCCGGGCGGGGTGAGCCCCCCGCCACCCCCAACCGTCATGCCGGCATCGTGCCGGGACCATCTTCCGCACCCTGCCGCGCTTGACCCCGATAGACTCTGGCAGCGCCGGCTTGAGCGCCGTCCCCCACACCCTGCCGCGATAGGTCCCGGCACAGGGCCGGGATGACGGGGCGGTTGCCCGCATCACGCCGGGGCAGGTTCCGGGTGGGTGGAGAAGCGCGCCCATCACCCCCCGAAATGCACCTTCAACCGCCGGATCGCCTCCTCCAGCACTTCCGGCCGCTTGCAGAACGCGAACCGCGCATAGTGCCGCGGCGCGTCCGGGCCGTCGTAGAAGGCCGTCACCGGGATCGCGGTCACGCCAGCCTTCTCCGTGATGTGCCGGCAGAACGCCACGTCATCGCCGTTGAAGCCCACCCGGGCCGCCAGGGGCGCGAAGTCCGTCGTGATGAAATACGTCCCCTGGGTTGGCAGCACGCGCAGCCCGATCTCGGTCAGGCCTGCCGCCAACTGGTCACGCCGGTCCTGCAACGTGTTGGCCAGAGACGCGAAATAGGCGTCGTCCTTCTCCAGCCCGACCGCGACCGCCCGTTGCAGGTTGGGTGCCGTCGTGAAGGTCAGGTTCTGGTGCGCCTTCTGCACCAAGGGCGTCAGGTTCGGCGCCGCGGTGACATAGCCGACCTTCCACCCGGTCAGCGAAAACGTCTTCCCCGCGCTGCCGATCCGCATGCAGCGGTTTCGCATCCCCGGGAACGTCATCAGCGGGATATGCCGAGCGCCGTCGAAGAGCAGGTGTTCGTAGACCTCGTCGCAGATGGCGTAGGTGTCCCATTTCTCGACCAGGCTCGCGATGACGCCCAGCTCCTCGGCCGTGAACACCTTGCTGCACGGGTTCATGGGCGAGTTGAACAGGATCGCCTTCGTCTTCGGCCCAAATGCCGCCTCCAGTTCAGCGTGCGGCAGGTCCCAGTGCGGCGGCGACAGGCGCACCAGCCTGGGGATCGCGCCCAGCATCCGCACCATCGGGACATAGGTGTCGTACAGTGGCTCGATCAGCACGACCTCGTCGCCCGGATTGACCACGGCCATAAGGCTCGCCGCCAGCGCCTCCGTCGCGCCCGAGGTCACGGTGACCTCGCTCGCCCAGTCGACATCCAGCCCGTAGAATCGCTGGTTCGCCCGCGCCACCGCCTGGCGCAATTCGGGCACGCCGGGCATCGGCGGATACTGGTTCCGCCCGTCCTTCAGCGCCTCGGCGGCAAAGGCCACGACATCCGCCGGCCCCTCGGTATCGGGGAACCCCTGGCCGAGGTTGATCGACTTATGCTCATTCGCGAGCGCCGACATGACCGTGAAGATCGTCGTGCCGATGGACCCGAGATAGGTGTTCGCCGAACGCATTCTGAAGCCGCCCTGCCGTTCCGTGATGGGGCGGGAGTGGTAGAGCCTCCGCGGCTCGCTGCAAAGACCAACCGGACGATCCGCCAGCGCGTGAAACAGGCAAGGGGGAGCGAATAATTTCGTCTCATGCCCTGCCTGGAAAGCGGGCAATCTGCCCGCCCGGGTACTGGCTATTTCGATGGCAGTACGGGTCCGCCCCGTGACCGCCCGGGCCGTCCCGTCCGATACCCCGGCCGCCACCCCCAAATCCGGCAAATCGACGCATAAAGCGTCCCGGCCCGTGTTCCGCATTGAAGACTGGCACGCTACGTGCAAACTAGCCCCACTGTTCATGGTGCTGATCGTCAGCCGGCGCCACGCAGTCTGACAGAGGGGAAGCTCGGCGTGCCCGGGCTTGAAGCGCATGAAAAAGATCGAGGCGGTCATCAAGCCTTTCAAACTGGATGAGGTGAAGGAAGCACTGCACGAAGTGGGTTTGCAGGGCATCACGGTCCTCGAAGCCAAGGGATTCGGGCGGCAGAAGGGCCACACCGAACTCTATCGTGGCGCCGAGTACGTGGTGGACTTCCTGCCCAAGGTGAAGATCGAGATCGTGTGTGAGGACTCGGTCGTCGAACGCGCGGTGGAGGCGATCATGAACGCCGCCCGCACCGGGCGAATCGGCGACGGGAAGATCTTCATCTCCACGATCGAGGAAGTCATCCGCATCCGCACCGGTGAACGCGGCGAAGACGCCGTCTGAACCGGCGGCGATGCCGTAACAACCGCTATCGGCCCCTGGCGGAACCGGGTAGAGGGGCCGGCCCATGGGGTTCGCGTGGTGCGGACCCATGACCACGCCGTTCGTCCCTCGGGACGATATCGAAACGGCGATCTGGACGAAGGACAGGGATAAACAGGCATGGCGAAGAAGCCGACAGGCGCGACTTCCAGCTCCGGCGTGGCCAAGGTGCTGGAGATGCTGAAGGAAAACTCGGTGGAATACGTGGACCTGCGGTTCACCGATCCCCGCGGCAAGTGGCATCACACCGCCCAGCACGTCTCGACCATTGATGAGGACGTGTTCCGCGACGGCATCATGTTCGACGGCTCCTCGATCGCCGGCTGGAAGGCGATCAACGAGTCCGACATGATCCTGATGCTGGACCCCGATACCGCGGTCATGGACCCGTTCTCGGCGAAGTCCCAGATGATCATCATCTGCGACATCATTGAGCCCTCGACGGGCCAATCCTATTCCCGCGACCCGCGCGGCACCGCCAAGAAGGCCGAAGCCTACGTCAAGGCCTCCGGCATCGGCGACGCCGTCTATGTCGGACCGGAAGCCGAGTTCTTCATCTTCGACAACGCGAAGTTCGGCACCGGCGGAAACTACGGCATCTACCAGCTCGACAGCATCGAGGGGCCGCAGGCGTCGCTGAAGGACTACCCCGAAGGCAACATGGGCCACCGCCCGACCGTCAAGGGCGGCTACTTCCCCGTCCCGCCGGTCGACAGCGAAGCCGATCTCCGCGCCGAAATGCTCTCCACGATGGGAGAGATGGGCTTGGCGATCGAAAAGCACCACCATGAGGTGGCGCAGAGCCAGCACGAACTCGGCACCAAGTTCGGCCCGCTGACCCGCATGGCCGACCACCTGCAGATCTACAAGTACTGCGTCCACAACGTCGCCCACAGCTATGGCAAGACCGCGACGTTCATGCCGAAGCCGATCTACGGCGATAACGGCTCGGGCATGCATGTCCACCAGTCGATCTGGAAGGGCGGCAAGCCGCTGTTCGCCGGCAATGCCTATGCCGACCTGTCGGAAACCTGCCTTTACTACATCGGCGGCATCATCAAGCATGCCAAGGCGCTGAACGCGTTCACCAATCCCTCGACCAACAGCTACAAGCGGTTGATCCCTGGGTTTGAGGCGCCGGT
>CANJSR010000185.1 GCA_947476855.1 Acetobacteraceae bacterium | reverse complement strand
GTGCTCGCTATCCCAGGTGCGATGCGCACTGAATACCTTGCGGGGCTAGCCCAGATCGTGAACGCAGACGCGTGGGCGATGGCTGCTAGAGAAAATTATGCTCGATCAGGCAACAGAACTCTTGATGAAAAAGTACGCCTTCTTACGGAGGCAATCGGAGTTCGCCTTAAATTTATTGAACCAGCAGCAGATTCACGGCTAATTGTGGAAGATGCCTCAGAGTTCTCAGTCGCAGGCCACGCCGCGCAATGCGTGCAAAGGATATCGGAGTTGATGAGAGCACTCGCAGGAGTCGGGCCAACAGGCATACCATCATTCAAGCCGGCGCTGTCGATTCCCAACGCTACCGATGTATTGGAATATCTGGAACAAAAGACAGTTATTTGCATGCGTGCCGCAAAAAATGTATCATCAATAAGCAATCAGCGATTTGCGAGTGGCTTCGACACGTTAGTCCTCGCTGAACTATATAGAGGTAAACAAGACGCAGCACGGCAGTGGCTCGATGCCGCAATCTCATACGGCCGGAGCGAACCCAGGATGTCTGCACGACTTGAACAAATATCAAGCAGATTTTCTCTGTAGGGCAATTCGTCGTCGCAGTTTTTTCGTAGGGATCGCACAACATGGTTTGGGGGCATCTCGCCCCTAAACCCGAATCCCGTACAACCCGGCCGCCGTCTCACTCACAATCTTCCGCTGCACCGAGGGCTTCAGCGCCGCCAAATTCTCCGCCAGAATCCGCGGCGAGTCCGGCCACAGGCAGTCGGGATGCGGATAGTCGGAGCCCCACATGATGTTGTCCTCCCCGACCAGGGGCACGATCGGCTCCAGGAACTGGTCCTGCTGGTAGGTCACATACCCCTGTCGGCGGAAGTAGTCGGAGGGCTTCATCTTGAACCCCAGCCCCCGCGCCCGGTCGTGGTATTCCGTGTCCAGCCGGTCGAACACATAGGGCAGCCAGGTCACGCCCGACTCACCCAGCACGAAGCGCAAATCCGGATACCGGTCGCACGCGCCGGAAGCCAAAAGCGAAACCAGGACTTCCATCGTATCCGTCTGGAACAAAGCCGACCGCACCAGCCGGTACTGGAGGAAATATTCCTTCTCCATCTCCGGCGTATCCGGCGCCCGCGCGGCCTTGAAGCCGGTGGAGTGGAACGAGATCGGGAACCGGCATTCCGCCGCCGCCTCCCACAAGGCATCCCAGCCGTGGTGCCACAGCGGAATCCCCATGCCCTTGAACGCGAGGTCCCCGCCCCGCAGCCCCATCTTCGCGCAACGCCGGACCTCGGCCGCCGCCGCCTTGGGGTCGCTGTTGGGCACGATCGCCAGCGGGAACACCCGGTTCGGATCGGCGCGCCGAGCGAAATCGGCGACCCAATCGTTGTAGACGGTGTCGGCCCAGTCACGGATGGCGGTGTCGGCCACCATCTCGTTGATCATGATGCAGCCGTAGACGATCTCGGCCGCCACGCCTTCCTTGTCCATGTCGGCGATGCGGTGCTCGGGGGTCGTGGGCCGAGGTTTCGCGCCGCGGCGGTGATCCCACTCGAAGCCGACCGCCTTCATTTCATCGACATGGGTGAAGGACCCGGGTTGGTATTTCAGGAAGCCGGGGCCGACGCCGTTCCACATGCCCTTGTCCTGGCCGTCGACGATCCAGTGCAGGCCGTCGTCGCGTTCCTCGGTGCGGGGGACCTTGCCTTTCCATTCCCGCGGGGCGGCGTCGGACCAGAGGTCGGGCGGGCAATAGGTCAGGTCGATATGATTATCGGCCGAGATCAGCTTGTCGAACATGGCTCGTTCCCGCTGTACTTTGGCGGAAGCGTATGCCGGCGGCTCGGGCGTCTGCAAGTGGAAACGGCAGGGCAAAAGCCCGCGGCGGGAGGGCGGACCCGTCATCGGCGCGGACCGGCTATTGCCGCCATGCCGGGAACGGGTCGGGCAGGCGTTGCCAGGACTTCACGCCCGCGCGCATCTCGGCGGCCGTCAGCAGGCAGTCATTCAGCTTCTTGCGCAAAGCGGGCTCGTCCATGTCGACCCCGATGAACACGAGTTCCTGGCGCCGATCGCCGAACGGCTCTTCCCAGTTCTGCTTGATGTAGGCGCGGGATTCCGGGTCCTCCGGCCAGTTCTTCGGGTGCATGGCCGACCACCAGAACCCGGCGGCGGCATGGCGTCCGACGCTGCCGGCCAACTGCCAGCCGCCGGCCCATTCCATGCGGCTCGCCAGCCAGAAGAACCCCTTGGCGCGGACCACACCGGCAAGATCGCTTTCGATCAGCGCCTTGAACCGAGTCGGGTGCAGCGGCCGGCGCGCTCGCCAGACGAAGGAGCGGATGCCGAATTCCTCGCTTTCCGGCAGGTGATCGCCCGCCAGCGCCTTGGACCAGCCGGCGGCCTGCTGTGCCTCGGCGAAGTCGAAGCGGCCGGTGTCCAGCAGGTGGTCGAGCGGCACCGCGCCGTTCACCGCGGCGACGATTTCGGCCTTTGCGTTGAAGGTGCCCAGGATGGCGGACAGGCGGTGCAGGTCCTCGGGTGGGACCAGGTCGGATTTGTTGATCACGATGACATCGGCGAACTCGACCTGCTCGATCAGCAGGTCGACCAGCATGCGGCTGTCCTCCTCGCCGGCGACCGAGCCGCGTTGGCGCAGGCTGTCCGTGCTGGCGTAGTCGCGCAGGAAGGCGGCGGCGTCGACCACGGTCACCATCGTGTCCAGCCGAGCGAGGTCAGCCAGGCTGAATCCGTCCTCGGTGCGGAAGTCGAAGGTGGCGGCGACGGGCATTGGTTCGCTGATGCCGGTGCTCTCGATGACCAGCGAGTCGAAGCGGCCTTCGCGGGCGAGCTTCGCCACTTCCTGCATCAGGTCTTCGCGCAGGGTGCAGCAGATGCAGCCGTTCGACATCTCGACCAGGCGTTCCTCGGTGCGCGAGAGGTTGCCGCCCTGCGCCACCAGGGCGGCGTCGATGTTCACCTCGCTCATGTCATTGACGATGACGGCGACGCGCTTGCCCTCCCGGTTGGCCAGGATGTGGTTCAGCAGCGTCGTCTTGCCGGCGCCCAGGAAGCCGGACAGGACGGTGACGGGCAGGCGTGTGTCGTCGGTCATTCTTCCAGGTTCCATTCGGTCTGATCGATGCAGAGCAGCAGGCGGGCGCGCGCGCCCGGTCCGGCGGGCGGAGAGCGATGGATGCAGCCATTGCCTCCGTTGTCCGGGTAACGTTCCCCTTTCAGGACGGCGATGGCGCCGGTGGGCATCTGGCCGATCGAGCGGGCGGGGACAGGGCCGTCCAGCGCCCGCGCGGCCGGCGCGCCGCCATCCATCGGCAGCCATTGCGTGCCGGGCCCCTGGTAGGTGCACAGCATGCGTAGCCCGACGGCGTCGGCGTGCCATTTCTTGCATCCGTCATGGACGAGCGCCTCCAGCCGGATTCGGACCCTGGTGCCGCCATCCAGCACCAGGAAGCCCGCGGCCAGGTCGGCAAGATCGAGCATCAGGTCGAACGGCACGGGCACGGGAAGTTCTTCGGCCAAACGATCGGGCAGTTCCTGGGGCGTGCCGACCGCGACCACGGTGAACGGGGCGGCGGTCATCAGCGCGCGCAACGCGCCACCACGCAACGACGCCGGCAAAGGGCGGTGCCAGATCGCCAGGTTCACGCCCGGGCGATGAATGTCCATCAGGACCGCCGGACCGCTGGACGCAATCGTGACCCCGCGATCGGGCAGCCCGTCATGCGTGGTCACGCCGCCGGACAGGGCTGACTCGGGAAAGGTTTCGATCCGGATGGCGGGCATCGCATTACCTTTGGTCGGCGGATTATATGATACGTTATATCATAACATATTTGGCACCGTGAAGCCCCGCCGTTGACCATGCCGCCCTCCGCCCGATACGGGAGGCACATGAACATCCTCTCGATCCAGTCCTGGGTTTCCTACGGCCATGTCGGCAACGCCTCGGCCGTGTTTCCGCTGCAGCGGCTGGGGGCGAATGTGTGGTCGATCCACACCGTCCAGTTCTCCAACCACACCGGCTATGGGCATTGGACCGGGCAGGTCTACTCCGGCCAGTCGGTGCGGGACCTCGTGGACGGCATCGCCGCCCGCGACGCGCTGCGATCCTGCGACGCCGTCCTGTCCGGCTACATGGGCGACGCCGAGATCGGGGAGGCGATCCTGCACGCGGTCGATCAGGTCCGGGCGGCCAACCCCGCCGCGCTGTATTGCTGCGACCCGGTGATCGGCGACACCGACACGGGCGTCTATGTCCGCCCGGGGATCGAGGCCTTCATGCGCGACCGCACCTTGCCGCAAGCCGACATCGCCACCCCCAACCGGTTCGAGCTGGAACGCCTGACCGGCCTGCCCTGCGCCACGATCGGGGACGCCAAGGCCGCGGTCACCGCCCTCGCCGCCACCATGCGGGCCGGTGGGCCGCGCTGCGTGCTGCTCACCAGCCTGGAAACCGCGACCACGCCTGGGGATCACATCGACATGATGGTGGCCGAGGGCGGGGCCTTCCATATCCTCCGCACCCCGCGCCTGCCGGTGTCCGTGAACGGCGCAGGGGACGCGATCGCGGCCCTGTTCCTGTTCCACCGGCTGAACACCGGCAGCGCGGTCCAGGCGCTGGAGGCAGCCGGGTCCTCGATCCACGGCCTGCTGCGCCGCACGGCCGAAGCGGGCTCGCGCGAAATCCAGTTGATCGCGGCGCAGGATGAGTTCGTCGCCCCCACGACTCGCTTCCACGCCCTGCCGGTCTGAACCTACGGCGGCGGCCGAAGCATCCCAGCGCGCATCCCAGACCGCCATCAGGCACAGTGCCGCATCACCCAAAGGGTCCCCGCCATGAGCGACGCCACCCAGGTTGCCCGCATCGCCTCCCTGATCGGCGATCCCGCCCGAGCCAACATCCTGTCCGTGCTGATGGACGGGCGAGCGCTGACGGCCAAGGAACTGGCGTTCGTCGCCCGAGTCTCGCCCCAAACGACCAGCGGGCATCTGGCCAAACTGACGGAAGCCGAACTGCTGACGATGGAGCGGCAGGGGCGGCACCGGTATTTCCGCCTCGCCTCCCCCTTGGTCGGGCAGATGCTGGAAAGCATCCTCGCGGTCGCCGGCCCCGAAACCGCCCGCGCGACCACCTGGCGCGGGGGAGAGACGCTGCGCACCGCCCGCACCTGCTACGACCACCTGGCTGGGCGCCTGGGCGTGGCGCTGGCGGATTCACTGACCCAGCGCGACTTCGTGGCGCTGTCGGCGGATGGCGGAGAGGTGACCGACTCCGGTCACGCCTTCCTGCGCGACTTCGGCGCCGAACCGGTGCCCGGCCGGCGCGTGTTCTGCCGGCCCTGCCTGGACTGGAGCGAGCGGCGCCCGCATATCGCCGGCCGCCTCGGCGCCGCGCTGGCCCATCGCTGCTTCGAACTCGGCTGGGTCGCCCGGATGCGAGACACCAGGGCCGTGGCGATCACGGACACCGGGCGTCAGGGGTTCCAGGCGCGGTTCTGGGTGACCCTGCCGGGATAATACCAGGCGGCGTAACCACTGCCTCTCCGGACGGTGCGCCTTCGTCGTGGTGGCCCCCCGGGTCTGGCGAAGAGCCGGCCCGAGGACAGGCTCCGGGCCACCATCCACGACTTTGCTGTTCAGAACAGTGGAAAGCCGTGGGTGCTGGGTCTTCGCCCAGCATGACGAGGTGGAGACCGCGAGGGTCATCGCCACGTTCGCTTGGTACAAGTCATTGCTGGATGGCCCCGCGGGCGGCACAGTCCGCTCATGCCTTCAGAATCCAACCAGCCCGTCGCACGCGCCGCCGCCTTGCCCGCATGAGATACCGCCTGCGTCACACCACGCGCTACGACTATGGCACGCCGGTCGACCTGGCCGCGCACATGGTCCATCTGCGCCCGCGCCCCATCCCAGGCCAGCGCATCCTCTCGGATCGAGTCCTCGCCGAGCCGCCGCCCGCCCGCCGGCGCGACGGCGTGGACCACTTTGGCAACCGGGTCACCTGGCTGTTCATCGACCTGTCGCACGAGACGTTTGAACTCACCTCCGAGTCGATCGTCGACGTCGCCTTCGCGCCACCGCCTCCGGCCGCCGACACGATGCCATGGGAACAGGTCGCTGAAGCCGCCCACGGGCCCGAGGGCTGGCACGCATCGGAATTCTGCTTCGACAGCCCGATGGCACCCGCCAATGACGACGCCCGCGCCTATGCCGCCCACTCCTTCGCGCCGAACCGGCCCATCCTGGAAGCCCTCGTGGAGCTGAACACCAGGATCAAGGCGGATTTCGCCTATCGCAGCGGCTCCACCAGCATCTCCACCCCGGTGGCCGAGGTCATGCAGCGCCGCATCGGCGTCTGCCAGGATTTCTCCCACGTGATGATCAGCGCGCTCCGCGGCCTCGGCCTGCCGGCGCGTTATGTCTCGGGCTATATCCGCACCCGCCCGCCGCCGGGCCAGACCCGCCGCATCGGCTCCGACCAATCCCACGCCTGGGTCGGCTGTTGGCTCGGCCCCCACGACGGATGGGTGGACCTGGACCCGACCAACGCCCTGGTCGTCCGGAATGAGCACGTGGTGCTGGGCTGGGGCCGCGACTTCGGCGATGTCAGCCCGATCCGCGGCGTCATCCTGGGCGGCGGCCGGCACGACCTGTCGGTCAGCGTCGATCTTGAACCAGACGAGGCGGAGGCATGACCAGACCCCCCAGCTTGGCAGCACGGCCGCCGTTGCGGTAGGGCAGCAACAGGAGTCCAAAAGGGAGCATCGCGCGAATGCGTCAGATCAATCTGCCCATGCCGATCTGGGACATACCGATCCGGCTGTTCCATTGGCTGCTGGTGCTGCTGATCGCGTTCATGTGGGTGTCGGGCAAGCAAGGCTGGCTCGAGTATCATATGCTTTCGGGCTACGCGATCCTCAGCCTGCTGATCTTCCGAGTCGTCTGGGGCTTTGTCGGCAGCGACACCGCACGCTTTCTGTTCTTCCTGAAAAGCCCGATCGAGGCCGTGCGCCACCTGCTGCACATCACGAAGCGGGAACCGGATACCGAAATCGGCCACAACGCCGCCGGCGGCTGGATGGTGGTCGGGATGCTGGCCCTGTTGTTCGCCCAGGTCTTCACGGGCATGAGCGCGAATGACGACATCTCGGTCGAGGGTCCGCTGGCGCGCCTGGTCGGTAAGGACTGGAGCGACTGGGCGACCAGCCAGCATCATTTCCTGTTCAATATCGTCCAGATCGTCGTGGCGCTGCACATCCTGGCGATCGTGGCCTATGCGATCCTGAAGCGGCACGACCTGGTGCGGCCGATGATCACCGGCAAGAAACGGATGCCCGGCGCGATGCAGGCACCGCGGATGATGTCGCCGATCCTGGCGGCGATCGTCTGGGGGATTTCGGCGCTGCTGGTCGCGGCGCTGGTCTGGTGGGCGCCATAGGGCGCCAAGGCGAAACCGACGGGGGCACGAACCGCGCCCCCGTCGCATTTCTTACCGCGCGCGGAACGCCCGGTGGCAGGCGCCACAGGCATCGCCCACGGCCTTGATCGCAGCGTCCACGCCAGCCGCGTCGCCAGCGGCCGAGGCCTTCACCAGCAGGGCGGAGGCTTCACCCAGCGCGGCGGATGCGTTCTTGAAGTCCTCGGGCTTGGACCACACCTCGGGCAACGCCTTGGTATTGTTGCCAGCCGCCGTTCCTTGCGGGAACAGCGACGGAATGATCGCCGCGAACCGGCCCATCGCCTTCGCCGGGTTTTCCAACGTCTTCACATCGCCCTTGGCCGCGGCCACCGCGCGAATACCGGCAAAGTCGCCAGCGAGCAGCGCGAAACCGACCTGACGCGTCTCGATCAGATTCGGACCGGACTGGGCGCTCGCGACACCGCTGGCGGCGACGACCATGGCGGCCGCCAGAACAAACTTCCTCATCAACTAGGCACTCCCCTTTATGTTTTGCGGGACCACGGACTTACCCGTGGCGCATGCCCCTTGCCCGGCTGCACAAACCAGCCAAAGAAGCGGCGCACGCCAAGGATATAACCAGAATGACGCCCAAGCCCACGATTCATTCCGTCGCCGTCTTCTGCGGCGCGCGCATCGGCGACAACCCGGCCCATGCCGCCGCCGCGCGGGCGCTGGGGGAGGGATTGGCGCGCGCGGGCATCCGGCTGGTCTATGGCGGCGGGCGGGTCGGGCTGATGGGCATCCTCGCCGACGCGACCCTCGCCGCCGGCGGACAGGTGCTGGGGGTGATCCCGGAATTCCTCCAGCGCTGGGAAGTCGCCCACGCCGGCCTGACCGAGATGGTGGTCACATCGACCATGCATGACCGCAAGCATCGGATGTTCGAGGTCGCGGACGCCTTCGTGACCATGCCCGGCGGCATCGGCACGATGGACGAAACGATCGAGATCATCTCGTGGCGGCAACTGCGCCTGCACGACAAGCCGATCATTCTTTGCGACGTCGAAGGATCGGCCGCGCCATTGCACGCCGCGCTGGAAGCCTCGGTCACCATGGGCTTCGCCGCCCCCGAGACCCGGAACCTCTATGAGGTGATCGCGGGCGTGCCGGCGGTGCTGGAACGCCTGGCGCATCTGACACCGGGCCAGGGATCCGCCGAACGCCTCTGACCCCGCCTTGAAATGGTCACAACCGCACCGCCATTCGACCACGCCCGGCCGCCAGGATGCCTCCATCGAAACACCAGGCACGGAGCGGACGATGCGCCATCTCAAGGCTTTCCTGATCGCGGTGCCGGTTGCAGCCGGCCTGCTGCTCGCCCCCTCCGCCCAGGCCGAGGGACGTCATCGCGGCGGTGGCCCCAATGGGGGACATCATGGTGGCTACCAGGGCGGCCATCACGGCGGCTATTACGGTGGTGGCG
>CANJSR010000184.1 GCA_947476855.1 Acetobacteraceae bacterium | reverse complement strand
TGCCGGCGGAGACCGCCTTGATGCCTTCCCGCACGATCGCCTGGGCCAGCACGACGGCGGTCGTGGTGCCGTCACCGGCCAGATCGTTGGTCTTCGAGGCCACTTCGCGCACCATCTGCGCGCCCATGTTCTCGAACTTGTCGGTCAGGTCGATTTCCTTGGCGACGGTGACGCCGTCCTTGGTGATCCGCGGCGCGCCATAGCTTTTGTCGAGCAGCACGTTGCGGCCCTTGGGACCCAGCGTGACCTTGACGGCATCGGCGAGGGTATCGACGCCACGCAGCATGCGCTGGCGGGCATCGTTGCCGAAGCGAACGTCTTTTGCAGCCATTTCATCAATTCCTAATAAATTACTTGATCGAAGGTCGGATCAGGAGGCTTTTTTCTTGCCCGCGGGGGCGGCGCCGATGATGCCCATGATCTCCGACTCCCGGATGATCAGCAGTTCCTCGCCGTCGAGCTTGACCTCGGTGCCGGACCACTTGCCGAACAGGACGACATCACCGGCCTTGACGTCGAGCGCGACGATCTGCCCGGCTTCATTGCGAGCGCCGGGGCCGACGGCGATGACCTCGGCCTCCATCGGCTTTTCCTGGGCGGTGTCGGGGATGATGATTCCGCCGGCGGTCTTTTCGACGGCGTTGATACGACGGATCACGACCCGATCGTGCAGGGGGCGAAAGTTCAAGGCATTTTCTCCGAGAATAAAAGGCGCAGCGCGGCAACGGTTGTTCGGCCCGGACTGGGCGCTCGCCGTCCGTATCGTTAGCACTCCTGGCCCCTGAGTGCCAGCACTCCTTCCGGCGGGCATTATCCGGGCGGAAGTTCCTCGGCGATCACCTTGAAATTGGTCAGCACATTCGGGCCGAACGTGGTGACGATCGCCACATCGGCCGCGTCACGCCCGCGGGCCATCAGGACCCGGCCGATGCGTCGCGTATTGAAACGAGCGTCGAAGACATGCCAGTCGCCATCGAGATAAACCTCGAACCAGGCGGAGAAGTCCATCGGCGCGTCCATCACCGGCACGCCGATATCACCGAGGTAGCCGGTGCAGTACCGGGCCGGGATGTTCATGCAGCGGCACAGCGTGATCGCCAGATGCGCGAAGTCGCGGCAGACGCCGGCGCCTTCGTGGTAGACTTCCCAGGCGGTCTTGGTCGGGCGCGCGTGGTGATAGCCAAAGCTGATATGGTTGTGCACGAAGTCGCAGATGGCCTGCACCCGCCCCCACCCCATGGGTGTCCCGTTGAACAGGCCCCATGCGATCTCCGTGAGGCGATCCGTCTCACAATACCGGCTGCCGAGAAGGAACAGCAACGTGTCCTCCGGCAGGTCCTGCACCATGTGCTGGCGCGCGTTCGGCAGGAACGGGTCGGCCAGGCCGGTGTCGTTGACGATGCCCTGGCCCGACAGCGTGATCCGCCCGGCGGGGGCGACGATCCGGGTGACCCAATTGCCGAAGGAGTCGCGGTAGCCGCTGACCGGGACCGGCGGATTGGTGACCAGGCGATCGGGC
This sequence comes from Acetobacteraceae bacterium, assembly GCA_947476855.1. The sequence continues at coordinate 7,416 of CANJSR010000184.1, read as the reverse complement.
ACGATCAGGTCGGATACGCGGGAATAGTGAACATTCACCGTCAGCAGCATCGGTGTGGCCTGGGGCACTTCGTAAGTGAGTTCGTATCCAACGCCGATGCGCATCGTGTGTCTCCGGAAATTCAGGCTTGCTGGCGGGATGATCGGGCGGATGCGCGCGCGGCGCCGGCCCTGAGTCATCCCGTATAGGCACGTGCAGACACGACGCCGCATCCCGGGTGCATCGGAGGGGAAAAACAGGCTGCCAGGCCAGCATTCCGGTCATCCGCGCGATTTATTTTGTTTCGGCAATTTGCCGACCACCCGTTGATATCCATATGGAACCAGCGCGGCGACTATTCAATCCCAGCCACCACTAGCCACGATACACGCGGGCATGAGACAATTTGCGCGCCACAAGGGTCTTTCGAAACACGACTCCTGTTCACATCCCGCCCCGGCGGCAACCGTTCGAGAGACCATCCTTGCGTAACCAGCCACCGCCCGTCGGCCAAACCCTGCCGCGCCGCCATCTGCCCCTGCCCGCCGCGGTCGATCGCCGCCGGCTGCTGTGGTCGTACGCGATCACGGTCGGGTTCCACCACCTCGTGGCGCTGCTGGCGCTGATGCCCTGGTTCTTCAGTTGGACCGGCGTAATCCTCGCCATCGCCGGCACCTTCGTGTTCGGCGCGCTGGGGATCAACCTCGGCTATCACCGGATGCTGACCCATCGCGGCGTCTCCTTCCCGAAATGGCTCGAGTACACTTTCGTAGTGCTCGGCGTCTGCTCGATGCAGGACACGCCAGCGCGCTGGGTCGCGGTCCATCGGCGCCATCATGAACATTCGGACCGGCAGGAGGACCCGCACAGCCCGCTGGTCAATTTCTTCTGGGGCCATGTCGGCTGGATGCTCGTCGACAACCGCGACCTGGTGCGGCTGGGCATCTATGACCGCTATGCCAAGGACATCCTGCGCGATCCGTTCTACCGTCGGCTGGAACGGACGCTGCTGTATCCGACCATCATCCTGTCGTCCTGGGCGCTGTTCTTCCTGGGTGGCTTCGGCGCCGCGCTGCTGGCGGGCGACCCGATCGGCACCGCCGCCCAGTTCGGCGCCAGCCTGCTGGTCTGGGGCGTCTTCGCCCGCACCGTGCTGGTCTGGCATATCACCTGGCTGGTGAACTCGGCCGCGCATCTCTGGGGCTACCAGAACTACGAAACCGGCGACGACAGCCGCAACAACTGGTTCGTGGCGGTGCTGACCAGCGGAGAAGGCTGGCACAACAACCACCACGCCGACCCGCGATCGGCCCGCCACGGCCACCGCCCTTGGGAGGTCGACCTGATCTACCAGTTCATCCGCGGGATGGAGGCACTGGGCCTTGCCTGGGACGTCGCGCGTCCCGCCAAGGCCTCCGTGCCCTCACGCCGCCGGTCGACGGACGTCAGACCCCCTCAAACTTGAAGCCGTCGCCCCAGCGCTTGATCCGGCCGGATGACGGGGACGGGAAATGCGCCGTGCAGACCAGGGTCGACGTGTCGCACAGGCAGCTGAACAGCTTACGCCGCGTCTCTCCGGCCATAGGGGAGTTGTAGTCGGCCCGCATCCCAAGGTCCGGATACCGCGCCTGCAGGGCCGAGTGGATCATGTCGCCGGTGATCACCGCGTCCGCGCCCGGCTTGCCGACCTGGACCGAGTAATGGTCGATCGTGTGGCCCGGCGTCGGCAGCAGCTTCACGATGTCGTTCAACTGGTGATCGCTCTTGACCACTTCCTCCCGCTTGGCCGCGACGATCGGCAGCACGGAGTCGGTGACCCACGGGGCGGCGGAGGGGTCCTTCTTCTCCTCCTCGGTCCAGTAGGCGAGTTCGCGGTCCGTGAAGACATACTTCGCGTTCGGGAAAGTCGGGACCCAGCGCCCGTTCTCCAGCCGCGTGTTCCAGCCGACATGGTCGACGTGGAGGTGGGTACACATCACGTAGTCGATCTTGTCGACGGACACGCCCGTGCCGGCGAGGCTCTTTTCGAACCGGTCGGTGTTCATCATGTCCCAGAACGGGCGCGTGGCACGGGGCTTGTGGTTGCCGACGCAGCTATCGATCAGGATGTTGTGATGCGGGGTCTGCACCAGATAGGACTGGATGCAGAGCACGACCTCTCCGGTCTTGCGGTCCAGGTAGCCTTCGTCGGTCAGCCAGCCGCGGTTTTCTTCCAGCAGTTCCGGCGTCAGGGTCGGGAAGAATGTCAGCGGGTCGAAGAACGGCGCTTCCTGCTCCACCACGCGATGGATGGTGATGTCGCCGACCTGAAACGTGGTGGTGGCCATGATGTTTTCTCCCCGACTGATGCCTCATCCTAGCCGTTTGGGCGGCCCGTGGCTATGCGGCCAGGCAGGCCAGATCGCGAAAGGACTATACCGGACAGGCTCCCGACGGTAAGTCTAGGGCATGAAAGCACCCAAGAACTCTACGTTTCAGGATCGACAAGCCACCGCGGCGGCCGCCAAGACCGCGATGCTGGAGCGTTTCCGCGCCAGGCCAGGCCCCGATGACCCCGCCGTGATTGAACGGCGAGCCGCGCAGGCGGCGATTGATGCGGCGCGTGAAGTGCGGGCAGCGGAACGCAAGCTCGCCAAGGAAGCCGAGGCCGCCAGGAAGGCCGCCGAGGAAGCCGCTCGCGCCGAGGAAATGAAGGCCGCTGCCCTGGCGGACCAGGCCCGCATCGCCGAGGAAGCTGCCCGTGCCGCCGAACGCGCGATCGAGCAGAAGGCCGCCCGCGACCAGCGCTACGCCGCGAGGCAGGCCCGCCGCCGATAGGCTCCGCAGCCGGCGGCCTGGACTTGGTCCGGGCCGTCGGGTTCTACCAGTTCAGATCGGCCTCGTATCCCAGCCGGACCAGCAGGCCGCCGTAGCGTTGCTTGAACGCTTCGGTGATCCGGGGGGTGAAGTGGTTGCGCCAGTCGCCGGCGATGCCCTTGCGGTATTTGTGGTCCCGCGCCTCCTGCCCCCGGCTTCGCCCGCCAGCCAGGCGCTGAAACTCGTGTTCGGCGACGATGCGTTCCAGGTCTCCGGTCGGCAGGCCGACAAAGGTGAAGGCGTCCCGCAGCAACGACAGCGGATCGGCGATCATCGCCTCGAACCGCATCTCCAGGACATCCGGGCGGGCATAGTCCCACTCGGCCATGGCATCGAAGTAGCAACGCGAGAATTCGATCTCCCGCAGCAGCCCGGTCTCCTGGTCCGGTTCGGCCCGCAGGCGCGCGCGCCGCTCGACGTTCCAGGGATTGCTGTCCACCGACTGGTCCGAGATGTGCCAGAAATAGCCCGAGACCATCACGTCGCGCGGGTCGCGGATGACATGGAATCCTCGCAGCGGACCATGCTCCGCCAGCGTCTCAACCACCGCCCTGTCGGCATTGCCGTGGCTGAGCACGGTCGACGGCTTCTCATTCAGGCGACGGAAGGCGAGGGCGATCCTGGCAGCCTGTGCCGGGTCCTTCTCATACCCGAGCGGCAGACGGGTCGAGAGAAACTCGGTATGCAGCGGCACGCCCGTGGCGGCCCGCAGCACCGTCTTGATGAAGGTCGACCCTGATTTGTGGTGACCGAAATAGGCGATCCTGGTCATGCCGACCTGCCATCCCAGCTTTGGCGCGCACGTGAAGCCGCCTTTCTGTCGGAGGCCATGGCTCCCATCAAGCCGGTCGGACGCGATCCAGGTCCTCTACCCCCGAGTCCAGCCCAGCCAGTCGACAACCCCCTGCCCCATCACGCGTTCAAGGTCACGGCCCTTCAGCCATGGCAGGCCCTCGGTGAACATCGTCACGCATTGGCGGTAGGAGCACGGCATCCGCGTGATGTCCGTCCCCCAGAAGAACCGGTCCGGCCCGAAGGCATCGAAGATCCGCCACAGGCCGTCATGCAGTTCGGGGTACGGATAGGCGCCGCCGCCATAGCCTGGCGCGCCCGTGGCCTTGACCGCGACGTTCGGGCATTTCGCCAGCGCGAGCAGGTCCGGCAGGTTGGTGAAGGCGGCGGCATCCGTGGCACCCCGCACCAGGCCCAGATGATCGACGATCAGTTTCAGGTTCGGATGCCGTTCGGCGATCTGGCGGAACAGCGGCAGGAAGTGCCAGGCCATCGTCGCGACGGGCGTGCCCGCCTTCTCCGCCGCCGGCCAGAGCCAGTCCATCGTGCCGTCCTGATGCCAGGTCTCCTGCCCCGGCCGGGTCAGCGACCAGCGCAGGCCGACCATGCCCTTGCGCTGCTTCCAGGTCTCGATCCGCACCCGCTGGGACGGATCATCCAGCGGAAACCAGCCCATGATGCAGAACTTGTCGGGGTACCGCGTCGCCGCCTCGACCGCCATTTCGTTCGAGCCCGGGTCCCAGCTTGGAGGATGCAGGACGGCGCCATCGACCCCGGCCTCGTCCATTTCCTTCACCAACGCCTCCGCCGAATAAAGCGACGTCTGGCGGTGGTGGTCGCTCGGCTTGCCGCTGCCCCAGATATGCACCTGCGCGTCGATGATCAGCATGGCCGTTCCCCTTCTGCCTTTCCCGGCATGCTGAGCCGTTGCCCGACCACGCGCAACCGTGATGTGCTGCCGGGCTGAACCCAGGAGATCCCCCATGCCCAATGATCCCAAGCCCTTGCAGGGTCGCGTCGCACTCGTCACCGGCGGCGGCCGAGGCCTCGGACGCGCCTTCGCCGAGAACCTCGCGGCGATGGGCTGCGACGTAGCGGTGCATGGGATGCGGGAGAACGGGCCGGCCGAGTACGGGGAAGGCACCACCCTGACGGAAACCGCCCGCCAGATCGGCGCGCAGTACGGCGTGCGCACGATCGCCGTGCTGGGCGACCTGACCCAGGCGGATCAGGTGGAGCGTGTGCTGGCGACGGTCGCCCGCGACCTGGGGCCTCTGTATGCCCTGGTCCACAACGCCGGGGGCGACATCGCCGCGGCTGGCGGCAAGCCCGATCCGAACGATGCCATCATGGTGAAGGAGGTCGATATCCGCGCCGTCATCGATCGCAACCTGCTGAGCACCATCTTCGTGTCCCAGCGAGTCGCGCAGGACATGATGGTTCGGCGGGAAGGCCGGATCGTCACGATCAGTTCGGTGGCCGGCTATGGCGGGCGGCAGAACGGCGCGATCTATGCCACCTCAAAGGCGGCGGCGATCCACTATACCCGCTGCCTAGCCGCCCAGTTGCGGCCGTTCAACGTCACGGCCAACAGCATCGCCCCAGGCGACACAAGGACCGGTCGCTTCATGAATACCCGCGCGGTGGACCCGAACCGGATGGCCGAGGGCGGCACCCTGGAACGCATCGCTTTGGTGGATGAGGTCGCGCGCGCCGTCGGCGTCTTCGTCGGCCCGACCGGGGACTTCATCACCGGGCAGGTGCTGCGTGTCGATGGCGGAGGTCAGTGCTGGCCCGCCTGAACCCGGCGCCGCGGTTCCGCTGACAGGCGAGCGACGATGCTGTCGATCTGGCGCTGCTCCAGCGGCACCGGATCGCCGTGAGGGGTCGCCAGACTATCCCGATGCGCCGACATCAGCGCCACCAGGCGCATCAAGTCGCTGTTCCGGCGGGCCGGGGTGCTGTCCGGCGACAGGCGCGCCCCGGCGGTGGTCGTATCCATACATTCGTCCTTTCCAAACGCGGCCTCTGCTTAGGGGAAAATCGGGTCATGAATGGGGCTAAATTTGTGAAATTTCGTCGACAATTGTGGCGGGTGCCGGTCAGTGTACGGTCCGGGAACAGTCATCCGGCATCTCCCAACGCGGTTGGGCGTCGGTTGGTTCCGCCGCGATCCGCCGCCGTCCGAAGGTGAGACCGGCGGCCAGGAAAAGATTTCCCAACCCCTCCAGCGGCCCGATCGCGAACACCGCCCCGGCCTCGGTCAGCAGATGCGCGCGCAGATAGCGTTCCGCGAGGTCAGATCGTGCCTCCTGCGTCAGCCAGGCGGCATGGAGCAGGATCGCCTCGTCATCCGACAGGCTGGGGCAGCGCGGGCAGCGGATATCCACCGGGCGCTGGCCGGTGCGGGCGACGACCCACATCAAGCCATTGACAGAGTAGGCCGCGTCCGGCGCGCCGCCGCGGCTCATGCCCTGGATCAGGCGTTCCAGGGCGCACTCCTGCTGGCTGTAGCAGCGCACCCACCATCGCATGGACAGGAGCATCAGCGATTCCGGCTTGGCCAGGTCGGCCGTGTTCCGCGTCTGAGCCGAGCGGTACCAATCCGCTGCCACGATCCCGTCCATGAACGACTCCATCCCGTGTGTCCGGGCGGTTTAGTGCAAATGAGAGGCATTATCAATATCAGTTTGCCGGCGCGAACTGGACTCGGCCCGGCACACCCGGCAAAACCAAGCCCACCCACCTTTCCGGAGCGCGCACGTGCTGGACCGAGTTATGCTGACCAACGATGACGGCATCGACGCCCCCGGGATGGCGGTGCTGGAAGAAATCGCCGCACAGATTGCCAAGGAGGTCTGGGTCGTCGCGCCCGAGCACGACCAGAGCGGCCAGTCCCACGCCATCAGCCTGCATCACTCCCTGCGCGTCAGCGACCGCGGCAACCGCCGCTACGGCGTGACCGGTACGCCAGGCGACTGCGCCGCCATGGGGCTGTGCCACCTGATGAAGGACTGCCCGCCGCAACTGGTCCTGTCAGGCGTGAATCGCGGGCTGAACCTGGGCCTCGAGACGGTGTTCTCCGGCACCGTCGGCGGCGCCATGACGGCGATGATGCTGGGGGTTCCGGCCATCGCGCTGAGCCAGGCCTATACCGACCGCCACAATGTCTCCTGGGACGCCTCGCGGACGTTGGGACCCGACGTGATCCGCCGGTTGTGGGCGATGCGGTGGGGAGAGAATGCGGTCCTGAACGTGAACTTCCCGCCCGGCCCCGCCGACCAGGCCGGCGAGATGACGCTGGCTCGGCAAGGCGTGGGGATGATCGCGGGGATGAACGTGGAAACCCGCACCGATCCGCGCGGGATGAACTACCACTGGCTGACGTTCCGCCGCGGCGACCGTCCGCAGGGGGCGGAGAGCGATTACTCCGCGCTGCGGGCCGGCAAGATCGTGGTTACGCCGCTGCGGTATGATCGCACGGATGATGAGGCCTATGCGGACCTGGCGGGGAAGCTGCCGCGCTTCGTGGATTGAACCCCGGCCATCGAGCCTGATGGGCGCGGGGCCGCCAGGCTCGGATCGAGCGTCCGCGAGACGGGGCGTGATTGAGCCCCCCACCGTCATCCCCGGGCTTGTCTGTTCAGACCGGAGACGTCCCTGACAGGTGTTCGGAGACCCTCCTGACACTATCGTTCTGCGGTGAGAAGGAACACCGCGATGCCATGGAAGTCGGGAACCGTGATGGACAGTCGGCTGGAATTCGTGCGCCTGGTTGAGCAGGGCGAT
>CANJSR010000183.1 GCA_947476855.1 Acetobacteraceae bacterium | reverse complement strand
CGTTCGTCATTCAGCCGAGTGAACTGGTCCTGCAGCCGTCGGAACCGTTGGTCGGCCTGGGTCAGCAGCGTGTTGACGGCATTGGCGCGGGCATTGGCCTCGGCCGCGGCTTCCGTCGCCGCGTTGGCGGCCGCTTCCGCGACGCGCAGCGCCTCGGCCGCCTCGGTGGCGGCGGTTTCCAGGGCAGCGGCGCGGGGGGAGTAGTCGGAATCCGCCTCGGTCAGCGTCGCCTGTTCGGCGCCGAGGCGTTCCTCGGCCGAGGTGGCGTCCCGTTGCAATTGCTGGGCGTGGAACAGGTCGCGCTGGATCGTGTCCAGCCGGCGGGTCGCTTCCCCCAGGGCGGTGCGCGCGCGCTGCTCCTCCTCGGCGATCCGTTCCTGCGCCAGGCGGTGGCGTTCCAGCGCGGTGCGCGCCACGGCCTCGACCTCCCGCAGGGGCGGCAAAGCGGCGGCGGTTCCGGTGGCGCGGGCGCTGGCCAGGGTCGCGGCCTCGGTCGCCGCGGCCACCGCGATCCCGGCATCGTGCAGGCGGGCGGCGGCGGCAACGCGGGCGGTTTCGACGAAGGCGCGCTGGATCGACAGCAACTCGGCCTCGGCCGACCGGATCAGGCCGGAGATGTTGCGGTAGCGCGCCGCCTGCCTGGCCTGCCGCTTCAGGCCGGTGAGCTGTCCGTCGAGCTGGGCCTTGAGGTCATCGGCGCGGGCCAGGTTGGCCTCGGCCGCGCGCAGCTTGAGTTCGGCTTCGTGGCGGCGGGCGTGCAGGCCGGTGATGCCGGCCGCTTCCTCCAGCACGGATCGCCGGTCCTCGGGCCGAGCGCCAACGAGGGCACCGACGCGCCCTTGGCTGACCATGGCGGAGGCGCGGGCGCCGGACGCCAGATCGGCGAACAGCGTCTGCACGTCCCGGGCGCGAGCTTCCTTGCCGTTGACCCGATAGGCGGAGCCATGCCCGCGCTCGATCTTGCGGACGACCTGGAGGTCGGGCTGCTCATGGAAAGGTGGCGGGGCGACGCCCTGGGTTTCCTCCAGGAACAGCGTGACTTCGGCGATGTTGCGGGCGGAGCGGCCGGTGGTGCCGGCGAAGATGACGTCCTCCATCTCCCCGCCGCGCAGGTTGCGGGCGCTGGACTCGCCCATGGCCCAGCGCAAAGCCTCCACAACGTTCGATTTGCCGCAGCCATTCGGGCCAACGATTCCCGTCAGGCCCGGCAGGATTTCGACATTCGTCGGCTCCGCGAAGCTCTTGAAGCCGACGATCCGAAGGCGGCGAAAGCTGACCGGCAACCCTTGCTCCGTGCCCTAGAACATTGATTCCAGGGCAGAAGCATGGGTGCGCCGCCCTAGTCGGTGACGAGCTTGCTGAACGAATCGAAGCTCAGCTCGCCCGAGAACTTCTGGCCGTTGACCACAAAGCTCGGAGTCGCGTCGATCTTCCATTGCTGCTGGGCCGTGCGCGCCTGGGCGATGATCCAGTCACGCAGCTCGGTATCGGCGATGGCCTTGTCGAAGCCGGCGCGGTTCATCCCCGCGAGGGCGGCCATCTTCCAGATCTCCTCGGTCGAATTGACCCCGCGCGCGAAGGCCCAGCGGTCCTGGGTAGAGAGCAGCGCGAGGATGAACGGCTCATACCGTTCGGCCGGCAGATGGCGGGCGACCATGGCGGCGGTCAGGGCGACCTGGTCCAGCGGGTAGTCCCAATAGACCAGGCGCATCTTGCCGGTGCCCACCAGCTTCTCCTTTACCTGGGGCAGGGTGGTGCGGGCGAAGGCCGCGCAATGGCCGCAGGTCAGGGAGAAGAACTCGGTGACCGTGACCTTGGCGTCCGCGCTGCCGACCGCCCGCTCGGTTTGCGTGGCGGCCTGGGCCAGCGCCTGGCGCGGTGCCAGGGCGGAGAGGGCGCCGCCGGCGGCGAGTACCACGAGAGTCCGTCTGTTCATGGGCATTCAGGCCTTGTTCGGGTTGGATGGGATCAACGGCGTGGCGAGGGCCGGCGGGGCGCAAGCACCAGGCTGCCCAGGGCGGCGAGCGCATCCCGCAGCTCACCTGGTGGCAGATGCGCGACCGCCGCCTGGGCCTTGGGTTCATCGACGGGCGGGCGGACGGGGGGACGATCCAGCGGGCGCACGCCTGGCGCGATCTGGACGAAGCGGAGCGCGCGCACGGTCTGGGTCCCCGAATGGGCGTTGATCCGCTGCATCAGTTCGATCGCCATGTGCTGCAATTCCATCGCGACCGGGCCGGCGCAGGCGATCGTCAGGGTCCCAGCGCTCAGCCGCTTCGGTTCGGTCATCGCGGCCAGGGCGGGGCCAACGATCGCGGGCCAGTCCAGCATGATCTGGGCACCGGCGGGTGCTGACCGGCGAAACGCCGGACGCGCCAGGGCCGGGATCAGGGCGCCCACGGGGCGCGGCCCGTAGACGTGCCGATCGGGCTTGGCCATACCGGGTGCCGTGTCGTCGTCCTGCATTCCGCGAGCCGCCCCGCTGCTCCATTGGTACGATCGTAACCGCCGCCGCATGCCATGGCGCGCGGAGGCCGGTCTGTTCGCCGATCCCTATCGGGTCTGGCTGAGCGAGATCATGCTACAGCAGACCACGGTCACCGCCGTCATACCGTATTTTGAACGCTTCGTAAGCCGCTTCCCATCCGTCCAGGCCCTGGCCGCCGCGCCGCTGGAGGATGTTCTGTCCTCCTGGGCCGGGCTTGGCTATTACGCCCGCGCCCGGAATCTGCACGCCTGCGCGCAGGCGGTCGCCGCCCTGGGTGACTTCCCGCGTGATCTGGAGGGGTTGAAGGCCCTACCAGGCATCGGGGTCTATACAGCCGCGGCCATCGGGGCGATCGCCTTTGGCCTGCCCGTCGTGCCGGTGGACGGCAATGTGGAGCGGGTGGCGTCCCGGCTGTTTGCGATCGACACGCCGCTTCCGGCCGCCAAGCCCGCGATCCGGGACGCCGCCGATCGCCTCGGCGCGGACCCCGACGCAAGGGCTCGGCCATCCGACTTCGCCCAGGCGCTGTTCGACCTGGGGGCGACGATCTGCACCCCGACCTCCCCCGCCTGCGGGTTGTGTCCCTGGATGGCCGATTGCACGGGACGAAAGGCGGGGATCGCGGCGTCGCTGCCCCGGAAGGCACCGAAGCGGGTCCGGCCCATCCGCCACGGCGTCCATTTCTGGCTGCGCGATGCGGACAACGGCGTCCTGCTGCGCCGCCGCCCCCCAACCGGGCTGCTGGGCGGAATGACCGAACTGCCCGGCACGCCCTGGCGGGAGACGCCCTGGTCGGCCGAGGAAGCGCTGGCCCATGCCCCGGCAAAGGCCGATTGGCGGCCAGCGGGCCAGGTGCGCCATGGCTTCACACATTTCGAGCTGATCCTGGACCTGTTCGCCGCGCGGGTCCCCGTCATCGAGGCGGAGGGGTTCGTGCGCCCGATCGCCTCGCTTGATGACGCGGCACTCGCCTCCGTGATGCGAAAATGCGTCCGTATGGTGCTGGGCGGGACACCGGACGGCCCGGCGGCCGGCTGACCGCGTAGGCGCGTTGCGTTGCCACACTGAAAAATTTCATTTGAAACAGAACGTTGGACGGTTCCGTGTTGTTCGTTAACGTAATGTTATCGTAATATCAAAATCTATCCGGCTCGTGGTTGCGGAGTGAGTAAAATTGAGTCTAAAATCAACAAAATTCCAAGTACGGTCGATCTGGATCCTGTGGCCGACTTGGATGACGGAGGGTGAAATGACAAATAATAAAAAAGCAATTCCGATATCCTGGCTGCGCTCGGCTTCCCTTACATTTGGCCTTTCCGTGCTGGTCGCCGCCAGCCCGGCCTCGGCGAACGTGCTCTATTCGAATGGGTTTGAGGTCAACAACGCCGGATGGACCGCCTTCGGGGGAGGCTTCAACGCAACCAGGGTCGCATCCGGCACGAACGGCGTCACCTCGGCGTCCGGCAGCTACCATGCCGAGAGCAGCTTGAGCGGATCGGCCGGCAACTGGGGCGGCTATAATTATGGGGCGGGGGCCGTGCCGACGGTCTTCCAGGAGTACCGGACCTCCATCGACATCTATCTGGACACCGGCGGTAGCTGGACGAATAACACGCGGTTCGACTTCAGTTCGGCGATCAACAACGCCGCCGGAGCACATCGGCGAGACTTCATCTTCAACGGCGGCTTCTACAATGACGCGACCGGCCCCGGCGCCAGCACCAACCGGTTCGTGATCAGCGCCAGCAACAACAGCCAGCCCGGCAGCGCCTTTGCGAAGAACCCGGCACGCGATCCGATCGCCATCGACTCCACCGGCTGGTACACGTTCGAGCACCATTTCTACGACAACGCCGGCGTCCTGGCCGTGGACATGAGCATCTTCGATGCCTCGGATGCCCTGCTGAACACCTGGACGATCAGCGATCCGACCGACCTGATCGGCGGAATCGGCGGCAACCGCTATGGGTGGTTCAGCTACAACCAGTTCTCGGTGCTGGCTTTCGACAATACGTCGCTGGAAGTGCCGGAACCGGCCACCATCGCCCTGTTCGGACTGGGGCTGGCCGGCCTGGGCATGGTGCGGCGGCGGCGCTGACGGCCAGGCACCAGGGGGCGGACCAACGGGGCATCGCTGAACCACCTTGATCGCCGGCGCGATGGCAAGCACTCTCCGCACCGATCTGCAACGGAGAGCTTGGATGAAAGTGCGCGCCGCGGTGGCCCGGGAAGCCGGGAAGCTGCTCAGCCTGGAGACCGTCGAACTGGACGGCCCGCGGGAGGGCGAGGTGCTGGTGGAGATGAAGGCCACCGGCATCTGCCATACGGACGAGTACACGCTGTCGGGCAGCGATCCGGAGGGGCTGTTCCCCTCGATCCTGGGACACGAAGGCGCCGGCATCGTCGTGGACGTGGGCAAGGGCGTGAGCAGCCTGCGCAAGGGCGATCACGTGATTCCGCTGTACACGCCGGAATGCCGCCAGTGCGAATACTGCCTCTCGCGCAAGACCAACCTGTGCGTGGCGATCCGCGCGACCCAGGGCAAGGGGTTGATGCCGGACGGGACCAGCCGGTTCTCCAGCGGCAAGGACCCGATCTACCATTACATGGGCACATCGACCTTCGCGAACTACACGGTCCTGCCGGAGATCGCGCTGGCGAAAATCCGCTCCGACGCACCCTTCGACAAGGTCTGCTACATCGGCTGCGGCGTGACCACGGGCCTCGGCGCGGTGATGAACACCGCGAAGGTGGAGGCAGGGGCGCGCGCCGTTGTGTTCGGCCTCGGCGGCATCGGGCTGAACGTGATCCAGGGCCTGCGGATGGTGGGTGCCGAACAGATCGTCGGCGTGGACCTGAACCCGGCGCGCAAGGCGATCGCGGAACGGTTCGGCATGACGCATTTCGTCAACCCGAGCGAGGTCGAGGGCGATCTGGTCCCCTACCTGGTCGATCTGACCAAGGGCGGCGCGGATTACTCCTTCGAGTGCATCGGCAACGTGAAGGTGATGCGTCAGGCGCTGGAATGCGCCCATCGCGGCTGGGGCAAGTCGATCATCATCGGCGTCGCCGGCGCGGGGCAGGAGATTTCCACGCGGCCGTTCCAGCTTGTCACCGGCCGGACCTGGATGGGCACGGCCTTCGGCGGCGCGCGCGGACGGACGGATGTGCCCCGGATCGTTGATTGGTACATGGAGAAGAAAATCAACATCGACGACCTGATCACCCATGTCCTGCCGTTCGAGCAGATCAATGAAGGCTTCGAACTGATGCGGAAAGGTGAGTCGATCCGGTCCGTCGTCACGTTCTGATTTCACGAGCGGTCCCGTCCGGCTGGGCGGGGCCGTCGCTCAGAATGTCGCCCGCAACTGCAACTTCGGACGCAGCACCCAGCGCGAGTATTCCGCCGACGCGACGTTCGACTGCCGCTGCTCGAACCCGAACGCCAGGCCGATCATCGTCACGCTGGTGATCTGGTAACGGATCCCCGTCGAAACATTCATCGTCCAGTCCCGCTGGGCCGTGCGCCGGTTCTCATACGCCTGCATCGACACCGTCGGGATCAGCGGTTCCCACGTCCATTGCTTGTCCAGCGCATAGCCAAGCGGCGCAGTGATTTCGAGCTTCCAGCGGTTGCGGGACTCCGGGTTGCTCCAGAGATGGCTCACCAGAAAGGCCGGCACGACCGTCCAGTCCGGTGCGAGCGTGACCCGCCGCGCGATGGCGGCCCGCAGGTCGAAGGCGGTGCCGTTCCAGGGGCCGTAGTATTCCTTGAAGCTCTCCTTCACCTCGAACGCGCTGGATAGCGAAAATCCACCCACCGACCAGGCCGCCGAAATCCCCCCGGCCACATCGCTGCTCGGCGTCTGGTAGGGGTTTTCCCGAATGGTGGCCTTCTGCTTCACGTAGAAGTCGATCAGAAATGACTTGGACACGCGATGCCGAGCGCCGATCCATACGCTGGGATTGATGGAGAGGGTTGGGGGGCGGCCGCGGGATTGGGTGGCGCCTCGGTTGGCGCGGACGGGCGCCGCGGGGTCGGTGCCGCCGCCCCCGCCGCCGGCGACGTTGTCGATCCCGTCGTCGTCATCCGCCGCGTCGATCTGCGCCAGGGCCGGTTGCGCCGCCAGCAGCGCCAGGCCCAGCAGCCAGGGCAGGCGCGTCAAGCGGCGGACCGGTCGCGGGCGGCGGGGGACGGCATTTCTTCCTCCGCGATGCGGGCGGGATGGTCTGGGCGGATGAACTTACGGCAATTCCGTTCCATGTGGCTCGATATTTCCGAATGCCACAGGGCGCATCCATGTGGAGATCGGGGGGCGGCCGTTCCATAATCGTCGGAGGAGCCCACTTGGATCGGCCGTGTGGTACGTCCATGTGGGCAAGGGCCGGATGTCCGGTCGCCCGTGTGGATGGTCACGCGGCGGCGGCGACGTCGTTCGCCTGAACGCAAAGGAATGTTTGATGTCGAACGTGACAGGGTTTCGCGCGGTTGTTCGTTCCACCGCGTTGGCGGGGCTGACGGTGGCCACTCTGCTGGGTGGTTTGATGCCATCCGCCTGGGCGCTGACGCCCGAGCAGCTTACGCAGGCGGAGGCCAACTTCAAGGCGGCGAACCCGAGCGGGGGGCCGCTGAATGCCGCCCAGTTCAAGGCGTTCATCGACCTCAACGCCAATACGAAGATCGGCCGGTCGGCCATGATCAAGAGCAACAATGCCTATGATCGGGCGTTCGGCGTCGTCGACAAGAACAAGGACGGGTCGGTGACCTGGGACGAATACGTCGCGGCACAGTAGTTTCAGCCTACAGCACCCGCCCGGGACGGCTGCCTCAGCGAGGCAGCCATTCCGCGCGGTGGCTGCCCAGTTTCGGCGTGGGCAGCGCCCAGCGGCAGGGTGTCTCGGACATCCGCAGGACGGGGCCGAGCGTGAGGAGGTCGCCGTAGGGAGAGGGTTCGGGGACATAGAGGGGGTCGAGTTCGGCCGCGGTCAGTTTCTCCGGCGCGTCCTCAAACCCATCCACCAGGCCCTGGCGCTGATAGAACATCGCTGACTGGCACAGCGACACCTGCACATTATAACTCCCACCCTCTCGCGCTCGGCGTCCGAGCGCGATCATCGCGCCATAGGCGGCGAGGTAGCCGGTGACGTAGTCGCACATGGGCGCCGGCGCGAGCTTTGGCTGGCCTGCGCCGATCATCGTGCCGTGGGTCAGAGCGACGCCGGTGACGGATTGCGCCACCTGTTCCCACCCGCCGCGATCGGCGAAGGGGCCGCCGGAGCCGAAGCAGTTGATCGAAACGTTGATGATCCCGGGCCGCAGTTTCACCAGCTCATCCAGCCCGAAACCGCGTTCGGCGAGGCGGCCGGGGCGGTAGCCGTTCACGAAGATATCGGCACCGCGCGCGAGGCCGGTCAGCGTCGCCACGTCGGCGGCCCGGCGGAGATCGAGGAAGGTGCTGCGCTTCCCGTGGCTCAGGTCGCGGACGAATTCGGGCACCTGCGGCGTGTCCTCGGCCGCGACCATCAGGACGTCGGCGCCGTGTTCGGCGAGGGTGCGGGCCGAGGTCGGGCCGGCCAGGATGCGCGTCAGGTCGAGGACCCGGATGCCGGACAAAGGGCGGTCGCCAGGGGGCAGAGCCTCGGGCGGGCCATCGGCGATCTTGGTGATTTCAACGACCGGCCGGGTCGCGAGATAGGCGCCTTGCGGGTGCGCCAGCCATTCCTCGCGGGAGTGGACCTTGCCGCCGCAGGCACGCGCCTGCGCGATGGCGGATTCGAGGTCGTCGGCATTCCAGCGGGCCACCGCGGCGCTGACGGAGTCGACCTGACTTTCGCAACCCAGCACGCCGAGGACACGGCGTTCCAGATGCGGCAGGTTGAAATGGGGCAGGAACCAGCGCCCGTCGGCGGTCGGCCAGGGCTGGGTGATCGACATCATGTGCTGCATGCTGTCGGAGGGGGGCAGGGGGCGATACGCCCCGTCGGCGTCCCGGCGCTGGGTATAGTTGACGACATGGAGGCTGGCCGCGGCCTCGGGCACCGCGATGGCGACCTGCTGGCGTGCGCCGGTGCGATGCTCCCACAGGTCGTTGGCCGCGACCCCGGAGGCCGCGAGGACGCAGGCCACGGTTTCACCGATGCGGAAAGGTGTGCGGAAGAACGGGTCGGCGCCGGTGATGGCGACTTCCTCCGCCGCGGGGGCGGGGAGGCCTCGGATGGCCATGAGTTCGGAGAAGGCCCCGAAACGGTTTGCATCTGCCATGGGTGAGTCCGCCGAACCTAGTGTGAAGGGACGAAGACCCTAGCCGGTCAGTCTATGCCCGACAAATGCGTGTTCCGAGGGGGGTGCGATTCAACGTTGTGGGGAGTACTTTGACGCCTCCTCGATAAGGGAATCGGACCCATGGCGACGGCGAGCCTCAGCGACGAAGCACTTTTGGCGTTCTTCCACTCCCATCCGAATTTACGCGACAGAGTGATCTCGATCT
>CANJSR010000182.1 GCA_947476855.1 Acetobacteraceae bacterium | reverse complement strand
TCGCGCTGGTACGGCATCGCGTAGGGCCCCACGACCTCCATCAGCAGTTCCGTCAACTGCTGCTGGATGACGGAACCCTTGAGCTTCAGAATTGATGAAGCCGGGTTCTGCTTGCCCTTCTCCAGCTTCCGCTCATCGGCGACGACGCGAAGCTGGGTCATCTCCAGCGCCTTCAGCTCCACCTCGACCGCGGCCAGCTTCTCCCGGAAGCGTTCGTCGTGGATCAGCGGCCGCCCGCCCGACATTTCCAGCGCGGCGAGTTCCTTGATCCGCGCGACCTTGGCCTTGGAGATGCCAACGCGGGCAATGCCCGTCCGTTCGTTGCCCAGCAGGAACTTGGCATAGTCCCAGCCCTTGTTCTCCTGGCCCACGAGGTTCTCGACCGGGACCTCGACATTGTCGAAGAACACCTCGTTCACCTCGCGCCCGCCATCGATCAGGTAGATCGGGCGAACGGTGATGCCGGGGTTGTTCATGTCGATCAGGATGAACGAAATCCCCTCCTGCGCCTTGGCGGTGGGATCGGTGCGGCAGAGGCAGAAAATCCAGTCGCCGTAGTGACCCAGCGTGGTCCAGATCTTCTGGCCGTTGACGACATACTTGTCGCCCTTGCGTTCGGCGCGGGTCCGCAGTGACGCGAGGTCGGACCCCGACCCTGGCTCGGAGAAGCCCTGGCACCAGAAGATTTCAGCACTCGCGGTCTTGGGCAGGAAGCGGGCCTTGATCTCCTCCGACCCGAACTGCGCGATCACCGGCCCGACCATCGACACGTTGAAGGCGATCGGCGTCGGCGCGTTGGCCTGCTGCATCTCGTCCTGGTACAGATAGACCTGCACCGGCGACCAGTCCTTGCCGCCCCAGGCCACCGGCCAGTTCACCGTGGCCAGGCCATGGTCGTTCATGATCCGCTGCGAGGTGACCAGGTCGTCCTTGGTCAGGCCCTCGCCCTCGGCCACCTTGGCGCGGATGCTGTCGGGGATCTTGGTGCGGAAGAACTGGCGCATTTCCTGTCGGAATGCGTGTTCCTCGTCGGTGAAGCTCAGGTCCATCGGGATGCTCTCCGCTGTCTTATTTCTTGAGCCGGTCGGTGAATTGCTTGCGGAACTTCGACACCTTCGGCGCCACCACGACCTGGCAGTAGCCGGTCCAGGGGTTGCGGGCGAAGTAGTCGTGGTGATCCTCCTCGGCCTCATAGAAGGTCGTGATCGGTTCAAGCTGCGTCACGAGCTTGTTGCGCCAGATGCCGGAGTCCGCGATCTCCTTCATCACCGCCTCGGCCGTCGCCTTCTGGGCGTCGGAATGGGTCAGGATGATCGAGCGGTACTGCGTCCCGATGTCATTGCCCTGCCGGTTGGGCGTGGTCGGGTCGTGGATGGTGAAGAACACCCGCAGCAGATCGGCGTAGGAGAGTTCGGCCGGATCGAACTTGACCTGCACCACCTCGGCATGGCCCGTGGTGCCGGAGCACACCGCCTTGTAGGTCGGATTGGGCACCTGCCCGGCCGCATACCCGGACATGACCCAGGTCACGCCCCGCAGCTCCTTGAACACGGCTTCCAGGCACCAGAAGCATCCACCGCCCAGGGTCGCGACTTCCTCACTCATTCCCGTCGTCTCCTGCTCATTCCTTTGTCGCCCTATCATATCAGGGCCCGAGCCGACATTGCGAGACGGGGTTGCGCGGGGAACGGGGCTGGGGTGATTTTCTTGACTATTTTCCTGTCGCCGTGGTAGTCGGCGGGATTGAAATGTGTCCCTGCGTCCCGACGACCCTTGTGGGAGAAGGGGGAAAGACGGCCCCATCTCTTGCAGCAACCACGCCCCCCGCCGGTGCCCCCACGCCCCCTCTCCCCTCGTGGGAGAGGGCCGGGGTGAGGGGGCTTCGCGGCACGGGCAGTGGGAACCCAACCCCTCACCCCAACCCTCTCCCGCAAGGGGAGAGGGGGCGTGGGGGCACCGGCGGGTGGTCTTTCCCTCACCCAGATCCCAGCCCATCACCCTTCAAGAAAATTTTCCCTACGGTCCTACCCCATGTCCGGTGAGAAATCCGCCCCAGGCCCCGCCTTGACCCCACCCCACCGCCACCCCTTATTCCCCCCATGAACACCATGGTCCGCGACGTGCCCCCCAAGGCCGTCGACCTCGCGATCGGCGGCATGACCTGCGCCGCCTGCGTCAGCCGCGTGGAAAAGGTCCTCGCCCGCGTTCCCGGCGTCACCGAGGTCAGCGTCAACCTCGCCACCGAACGGGCCCATGTCCTCACCGGCGCCCCCGCCGACATCCCCGCCTTGGTCCGCGCCGTCGAGAAAGCCGGCTACGAGGCAAGCCAGGTCGTCGAGTCAGCCCCCCTACCCGACACCTCCGCGGACGACCGCACCGACCTGATCCACCTGCTGGCCGCCGCCGCCCTGTCGGCGCCGCTGCTGATCGGGATGATCGTCCCCGCCCTGATGCTGCCCGCCTGGGCGCAATGGGCCCTCGCCACCCCCGTGCAGGTCTGGCTGGGATGGCGCTTCTACGTCGCCGGCTGGAAGGCCGCCCGCGCGCTGTCGGGCAACATGGACCTGCTGGTGGCCCTCGGCACCTCCGCCGCCTACGGGCTTTCGGTCTGGAACTGGCTTGTCGCGGGTCACGCGCATGACCTGTATTTCGAGTCCTCGGCCGTCCTGATCACCTTCATCCTGTTCGGGAAGTGGCTGGAACGACGCGCCCGCCGCCAGACCGCCGCCGCCATCCGCGCGCTCATGCGCCTGCGCCCCGATACCGCCCGCGTTCTTCGCGACGGGACCGAGACCGACATCCCGATCGGCCAGGTCCGCCCCGGCGACCACGTCGTCGTCCGCCCCGGCGAGCGCATCCCCGTCGATGGCGTGGTCACCGAGGGCAACGCGGCCATCGATGCCTCGATGCTGACCGGGGAAAGCCTGCCCGTGGATACCGGCCCCGGCGCGCGCGTCGCCGCCGGCGCGATCGACACCGATGGCCGCCTGGTGATCGAAACCAAAGCCGTCGGCGCCGAGACCATGCTCGCCCGCATCGTGCGGATGATCGAGGCCGCCCAGGCCTCCAAGGCCCCCGTGCAGCGGCTGGCGGACCAGGTCAGCGCCATCTTCGTGCCGGTCGTGCTGGTGATTGCCCTGGTGACCATCGGCGCCTGGCTGTTGGCCGGCGCGGATGGCGGGCATGCACTGCTGCATGCCGTCGCCGTGCTGGTGATCGCCTGTCCCTGCGCGCTGGGCCTGGCGACGCCGACCGCCATCATGGTCGGCACCGGGGTCGCCGCCCGCCGCGGCATCCTGATCCGCGACGCCGCCGCGCTGGAGCGCGCGCACGCCGTCCAGATCGTCGCCTTCGACAAGACCGGCACCCTGACGCTCGGCAAGCCGTCGGTCACCGACATCATCGGCGAGGACCCCGACGCCGTGCTGCGGATCGCCGCGTCCCTGCAGGCCGGCAGCGAACACAGCCTGGCCGGCGCCGTCCGCGCCCGGGCAACCGAGGCGGGTGTCACCCCCGTTCCGGTTGATGGGTTCCGAGCCGTCGCCGGACGGGGAGTCGTTGGGACGGTGGATGGGGTCCCCTACGCCCTCGGCAACCGCCGCTTGCTGACCGAGCACGGCATCCCGACGGACACGCTGGAAGCCCAGGCCGCGGAACTCGAACGCACCGGGCACACGGTGTCATGGCTGGCGCCCGTGGCCCAGGGGGAGGGGCAGGTACCACCCGCCCCACCCTTGCCGGAGGACACCGGTGCCCCTGCTCTTCCCCCCCTCCCCTTGAGGGAGGGGGTTGGGGGGAGGGGTATCGCGGCACCGACCGGGGGGGGATCACCCCTCCCCCCAACCCCCTCCCCCAAGGGGAGGGGCAGTATGACCGGCGCGATCGGCCTCATCGCCTTCGCGGACACCATCAAGCCCACCGCCAAGGCCGCCATCGCCGCCCTTCACCAGGCCGGCATCCGCACCGTCATGCTGACCGGGGACAGCAAGGGTGCCGCCGCCGGCATCGCCGCCGCCCTAGGCATCGACACGGTGCGGGCCGAGGTCCTGCCCGGCGACAAGGCCCAGGCCATCGCCGACCTCCGCCGCGACGGGTCCGTCGTCGCCATGGTCGGGGACGGCATCAACGACGCCCCTGCCCTCGCCGCCGCCGATATCGGCATCGCCATGTCCACCGGCACGGATGTCGCGATGGAGGCCGCGGGCATCACCCTGATGCGCGGCGACCCGGCGCTGGTGGCGCAGGCGATCGACATCTCCCGCCGGACATCATCGAAGATCCGCCAGGGCCTGTTCTGGGCCTTCGCCTATAACGTGCTGGGTATTCCGCTGGCGGCTCTGGGCTACCTGTCGCCGGTGCTGGCGGGGGCGGCGATGGCCCTGTCCTCCGTCAGCGTGGTCGCCAATGCGCTGCTGCTGCGCCGCTGACAGCCCAACGGCCCGCCAGCGGCGCCGGCTTCAGCGACAGCCGGCCCGCTGGCGGGCGCCCGAGATCGGCTCCTTCAGGTCGTTGCGCGGCTGCGGGAACTCCGTCGCCAGCCGACCCAGCGTGTCGCAGGCGGCCTTCTTCTCATTGATCGCGGTCAAGGAATTGGCGAGGCCCAGCAGTGCGTCCTGCGCGTAGCCACCCTTGCGGGACCGGTTGTAGGTGTCGTCATAGGCGATCGCCGCCTGCGGGAATTGCCGTTGCCCGGCCAGCGACTGCGCCAGCAGGAACTGCGCGTCATAGGCCCGCGGCGAGGTCCGGTTCGACAGAACCTCCCGCGCCGACTGTTCGGCGGCGGTGTAGTCCCGTCGGGCGAGGGCGGCGTTGCCCTCCTGCAAGGCCCGCTCGGGCGTGCGCGGCGTCGGGCCTGTCGCGACGGGCGGCTGCGCGGGTGCCTGGGACGGCGCGGCCGTTGGCGCGGCGAGCGGCGGGGCCACCGGGCGTGCCGGCGCGGCGGCGCCCGATGCCGGGGAGGACGACATCTGGAACGCCAGGTCGTCGATCTTCTTCGTCAGGTCGGCGTTCTGCCGCTGCATCTGGTTCTGGTTCTCATCGACCCGGCCGCGAAGCTGGCGGATCTGCTCCTCCATCGCGTCAACGCGGGTCAGAAGCTGGGCCACCATGTCGCTGCTGCCCGAGGAGAAGCCATAGGCTCCGCCGCGCTGCGCCGGCGCGGCCGCACCGCCCCGCCCGCCCTGGTCGCGGAGCATCTGAAGCTCCTGGCGAAGCTGGTAGATCTGGTTCTGCAGCGCGATGGCTTCCCGGCTGTCGACCTGTGCGAAAGCGGCCGGGGTCAGGGCTGGTCCGAGCAATACCGCGCCCATCACGACGACGGGCCACATCAGGGATGATCGCACCCTCAATCTCCTCGGTTGCAGTCTGGGTCACCCTTGGATGGCAGGGGAACGCGGCGGTCTCAAGGCATAATACGAAAAAAACCGGCGGCTTTGGGGCCACCGGTTTCCAGAAGGCGTGCTCCTGGCCCGGGCGTAGGGGCCAGGAACCAGTCAGGCAGGGGTCAGCGAACCGAGGTGATCGCGTTCCGGTTCTGCGCCCACGCCTGCTCATTGGAGCCCATGGCGGTCGGGCGATCCTTGCCGTAGCTGATCGTGTTCATGCGGGCCGCCGCGACGCCCTTGGCGCGCAGATAGTTGGAGGCCGCGTTGGCACGGCGTTGGCCGAGGGCCAGGTTGTACTCGGTCGTCCCACGCTCATCCGCGTTGCCGGCCACGAGGACGTTCACGCTCGGGTACTGGGCGAGCCAGGCGGCCTGACGGTCCAGCGTGCCACGGCCATCGGTGCGGACGGTGGCGCTGTTGAAGTCGTAGAAGACGCGATCACCGACATTGGCCACCAGGTCTTCCTGGCTGCCGGGGACGGGACCAGCCGTGGTCGCGCCGCCGCCGGTCGCAGCCTGTTCCTGGGTAGCGCACGCCGCCAGCAGGGCGACGGCGGCGAGAGCGCCGAAAATCTTGGTGTTCATGTTGGTTGTCGTCCCTGGTCGAGGGTGCACACGGAATAGACATGACGGATGTTTACGGTACGCCCGCACGTTCCGCCTGCGTGAGCGATTAGCTTGTTCCGCCAAGGCCGGTCAAGCATTTGTGACCAGAAACCGAGCAAGCGGAAGCGGCGGGACTGCCCCGCCGCCCCCGATGCTCAGGTTCCCAGCGGCGACCAGGCCGGATCGGACGCATCCGTAGGCGTGTCAACGTTCCGTTCGTTGAACCCTGTGATATCAACTGAAACCAACCGTGACGAAAAACCGGACCCGCGCGCATCCCGCGACCGGCCTTCACGCCAGAACATGATGACGCGGCCGTTCGGGGCGAAGGTCGGCCCTTCCACCTGCCAGCTTTCGGCCAGGATCCGTTCACCCGAGCCGTCCGGACGCATCACGCCGATGGAGAAATTGCCGCCCTCTCCGCCATAGCGCGTGAAGGCAATCAGGTCGCCGCGCGGCGACCAGACCGGGGTTGCATAGCGGCCGGACCCGAAGCTGATCCGCCGAGCGCCGCCGCCGCCCGCGTCCATGACGTAGATTTGCTGGTCGCCGCCGCGGTCGGAGGCAAAGCAGATCTGGGACCCGTCCGGGCTGAAGCAGGGGCTGACATCGATGGCGCCCGAATTGGTCAACTGCCGGGAGCCTCGGCTGCCGATATCGACCGAGACGATGTCGGACCCGTTCGCGCTGGCGACCGACATCACGACACGCCCGCCATCGGGGGCGAAGCGCGGGGCGAAGGTCATGCCGTTGAACTCCCCAAGGACGGACTGGCGGCCCGAACTGAGGTTGAACAGATACACACGGGGGCGGTTATTCGCGAAGCTCATGAACGCGATCTCATCCCGGGAGGGATGGAAGCGCGGCGTCAGGACCAGCCAGGACCCATCGGTCAGGAAACGATTGTTTTCACTGTCCTGGTCCATGATCGCCAGCCGCTTGGTGCGGCGGTCGCGCGGGCCGGTCGCGGCGATGTAGACGATCCGGGTGTCGAAATAGCCCTTCTCACCCAGCAGGCGTTCATAGATCACGTCCGCGATGATGTGGGCGATGCGGCGCCAGTTGCCCTGGGTCGTCGTATAGGCCGTGCCCTGGATCTGGGTCTGCGGCAGGACGTCCCACAGCCGGAACTCGACCCGGACATTGCCGCCGCCCTGGGACTCGACCCGCCCGGTGACCAGGGCCTGCGCGCCGGTGACCCGCCAGTTGCCGAAATTGGGCACCGCCGTTGCCGCCGCCGCGCCCCCCACGAAGGCCGCCGGATCGATCAGCCGGAACAGCCCGCTGCGCGCCAGGTCCGCCGAGATGACCCGCGACATGTCGCGCCCAAGCTGCCCCGCTGCCCCGTCGCTCCCCCCCAGATCCGGAATCGCAATAGGAATAGGCTCCGCCCGCGCTCGGCTGACATCGATGACCGCGCTCTGGCCGCCGCTGAGTGCCTGGGCATGGACCGGAATGGGAAGCGCGGCCAGGGCGGCCGCACTCGCCGCGCCAAGGATCAGGTCGCGGCGCCGGAACTCGGGATTCGGGATATGGATCATGAGGGTCTCTTCCCCGATTCGCGTTGGATGGACAATGCGGACAGTGGCTGGGCCGGGATGGACGGGTCGACACGCCAGCCCGGCGGTCCGGTTCGGTGGCAGGATGCGGGTACCAGCAAGGCGGAATTCAGGCATCCCCGCGGATCATGGGCCAACCGGTTCATGGAGAGAACCGGAAGGTCAGGACCGCGTTCTTCCCGAGCAGCGTCTTGGGCAGCGGCAGGTTGGCGCAGCGGACGTCCATCACCGCCCGGACCGCGCGTTCGGCGAAGGCGCGGAAGCGGGGGTCGGACAGGCGGGGAATGTCCTCTCCCGCCACCTCGGCCTTGCGGGTCGTGCCGGCCGCGTCGGTCGTGACCGTCAGCAGGACCTTCTGCTTGTCCAGGTCGAGCGCCCCGGCGTCCTTGGTCCAGCATTCGCGCACGTGCTCTCCGACCGCGCCGCGCTGGGCGGCGGTCAGGGCGGCCGTGTCATTGCCCATCGGATTGCCGCCGGCCGGCTGCCCGCCACCCGCGCGCGGATTCGGCTTGGCCGTGGGCGGCTGGGTCTGGCGGGACAGCGCGCGCAACCGCTCTAGCGTGTTCTCGACCGAGTCGCTGTTCGGCGCCGGGTTCTTCGTCACGTTCGGCTGTGACGTAGTGCTGGGCGGAGACGGAGGCGGCGGAACCGGAGGCGGCGGGAAGGGCAACGGCGGCTCGGGCCTGGGCGGCGTGGTCTGCGGCGGCGTGGGGGGCGCGGCCGGCGGCGTCGGCGGCACCGGCAGGGGCGTCGGATCAGGCGTGGGGGTCGGCGTCGGCGGAGTCGGGGCCGGCGGCGCGGGCGTGGGTTCCGGCGCCGGGGGCGGCGGAGGCGGGGGCGGTGGAGGCGGCGGCGGTGCCTCCGGCTGGGGCGTCGGCGGCTTGGTCACCGCCGGCGCGGGTGGCGTCGGATCGGGGGCCGGCGCGGGGGTGGGCGACGGCGTGGGCGCGCGCAGGGAGTTCTGCTCGGTGCCATCGAAGACCATCGAAACGGCCTGCTCCTCGGGCGGCGGCTCCTCGGGCGGGGCCGCCGGCATACCGATCAGCAGGACGGCGAAGACGGCGGCGTGGATCACGCCTGAGGCGATGCCGCCCCACCGCAACTCAGGGTTACGGCCAAGTCCGGCCAGCATCGGTCGGTTGGAAGCGCGGACCACCCGCTGCAACATGCCGCTGTCAGCCTGCCCGCGGGCGGGCCGGAGGCCCAGCAGGGGGCGTCGCTGGTGGGGTTGCGGCCTTCGCCGGAGCGGGACCGGAACGCTGTTCGGCCAGCAGGGCCACCTTGGTGAAGCCGCCCTGGCTGATCGTGCCCATCACCTCCATGATCCGGCCATAGGCCAGTTCCTTGTCGCCGCGGACGAAGATGCGGCGGTCGGGGTTGTTCTCGGCGACCGCGCGCAGCTTGGCGACGACGTTGCCCAGCTCCACCGCCTCATCCTGGAGGTAGACCTGACCGGCGGCGTCGATCGAGACGGTCAGCGGCTGGTTGTCGTTGTTCAGCGGCGCGGCGT
>CANJSR010000181.1 GCA_947476855.1 Acetobacteraceae bacterium | reverse complement strand
GTCTCCACCGGGCTGGAGCATGACCAGCACGCCCAGGAACCCCAGCACGGTTGAAAGCGTGCGGCGCCAGTGGATACGCTCCCCCAACATCGGGATCGCCAGGACCGTCATGATCAGCGGCGCGGTGAAGCCGACCGCATAGGTGTCGATCAGGTTCATCTGCTCCCACGCGATGTACCAGACGATCGAGACGAAGGACGAAATGGCGCTGCGGACCATCACCAATTGCCAGCGCACCGGGCGGAGCATCCGGGAAATCGACCCGGGCCGGCTGGCGGCGGCGACGGCGGCAACCGTTACCGCCCCGAAAATCCCCCGCCAGAACATCGCCAGAGCCACCCCGGCGCTCGGCAGGACCCATTTCGCGGCGGTGTCGCCCAGGGTCCAGATGACATAGGCGAGCGCCGCCAGCGCGATGCCGCGGACCGTATCCGCTGGGGTATCGGTCAGAACCCGTCGTTGGATCGTGGACACGTCTTTTTGTTCCGGGTTCTCTGTTCTGCAATCGGATATGGTGAGTCTGCGCCGAGCGCCACCCTCCGGCAATGAGATCGGCGGCGAAAGAGACGGAACGGAGCGGGATGGAGCCAGCAGAATACGCCCTGATGGACGCGGTGGAGGCGCGGATGTGGTGGTATCGCGCCCTGCATGTCCGACTGGTCGACGCCCTGGCGCCGGTGCGTGGCCGGGTGCTGGATGCCGGCTGCGGCACGGGGGGCTTCCTGACGATCCTGGGCCAGCAGCGCCCGGATCTGGAACGTGTGGGCCTGGAGTGGGACGGCGCGGCCGCAACCCGCGCCGCGACCAAGGCGGGGGCGATTGTCTCCCGCGGCAGCGTCAACGCGATGCCCTTTGGCGCGGGCCTGTTCGATGCCGTCGTGCTGGCCGATGTGCTGTGTCATGGCGCGGTCGATCCGTCGGTGGCTCTGGCCGAGGTGCGGCGGGTCCTGCGGCCAGGCGGGCGGCTGATCGTCAACATGCCCGCCTATGCCTGGTTGCTGTCGGCGCATGACTCGCGGGTCCACAACACCCGCCGGATGACCGCCGGGCAGACCGGGGCCATGCTGCGCGGTGCCGGGTTTGCGTCCGTCCGGGCCCGGTACTGGAACGGGCTGCTGCTGCCCCTGATGATCGCCCAGCGAAAAATCCTTGCGCGGGGAGAGGCAGCCTCGGATGTTGCCCTGTTTCCGCCATGGCTCGATGCGATGTTGTTCGGCATCACACGCCTGGAACGATGCCTGCCCGTGCCGATGCCGGCCGGAGGATCGGTCCTGGCGATCGCGGAGAACCCATGAACGACCAAACGACCCCGATCGGCACATCCGCATCGATTCAGCGCTTCCCGCCGCCGGCCACACCGATTGGCCTGTCGATCGTCGTGCCGGTCTATCGCGGCGCCGCCACCGTGGGAAAGCTGGTGGAGGCCCTGTCGGCCCTGCGCCCCGAGGGCGGCCTGGAAGTCATCCTGGTCAACGACGGCAGCCCGGACAACTCCGGTGACGTGTGCCAGGCCCTGGTGGGTACGGCGACCATCCCCCTGATCTATATCGAACACGCCCGGAACTACGGGGAGCACAACGCCGTCATGACCGGGCTGCGGCATGTCCGCGGCGCCTATGTCATCACGATGGACGACGACCTGCAGAACCCGCCCGAGGAGGTGCTGAAGCTGTACGACCATGCCCGCCTCGGAAGGTGGGACGTGGTCTATACCCGCTATGCCGTGAAGCAGCATGAGGGCTGGCGGAACCTCGGCTCCTACTTCGCCAACCGGGTCGCGGACACGCTGCTGGACAAGCCCAAGGGGCTGTACCTGTCGTCCTTCCGCTGCATGTCCGCCTTGGTGGTCGAAGCCGTGTGCCGCTACTCCGGCCCGTATCCCTACGTCGACGGCTTGATCATGCAGGTCACCCAGCGGATCGACAGCATCGAGGTCCGGCACCTGCCGCGTATCGAGGGCCGGTCGAACTACAACCTCCGCCGGCTGGTGCGCCTGTGGCTGAACCTGGCGACCAGCTTTTCCCTGGCGCCCTTGCGACTGGCGATCATTGCCGGGGCCGTGATGGCGATGGCCGGTGCCACGGGCGCCGTCCTGACGATCATCGAGGCGATCCTGTCCCGGGACACCCCCTCCGGCTGGGCGTCGCTGATGGTCGTCGTGCTGCTGGTCGGCGGCGTGCAGTCGATGATCCTGGGCATCCTGGGGGAGTATGTCGGCCGGACCTTCCTGTCCGCCAACGGCAAGCCGCAGGGGACTGTGCGCGGGATCGCGCGGAACGACATCTTGCCGCGAGACTCCTGACCGGGGCGGCTGTAAATGACGCACGCTGCTAGAGCGCCCTTAGGCTGACCGTAAACGGTCAGCGCGCTCTAGCCTTTTGTTTGATCGCATGATTCACGCGCTGCTACGATTCTGCTCAGCGCGATCATGCTCTAGGAAGGATCGCGTCCGTGACAATCCATTGGGCGGCCCTGCTGGGCGCCATCGCGATCAGCATGGGCGCGCAGACGCTGCTGAAGGCCGGTGCCTCGGCGGAAACCTTCCTCGGGCAGTTGTTCAGCGTGCCGACGATGATCGGGCTGATGCTGTATGGCGGGTCGGCGCTGCTCTATATCATCGCGCTGCGGCGCATCCCG
This sequence comes from Acetobacteraceae bacterium, assembly GCA_947476855.1. The sequence continues at coordinate 6,432 of CANJSR010000181.1, read as the reverse complement.
ATGTCGGTGGCCCTGCCCTGCACCGCGATCTCCTACGTCGCCATCTCCATCATCGGCTACTACGCGTTCGGCGAGTCGCTGGGCATGATCAAGGTTGCCGCGATCGGGTTGATCTGCGCGGGCGTCGCCCTGCTGGCGTTCGTATAGAGCGGCCGCTCAGCGCCTGACCGCGGCAAAGGACCCGTAGGCGCGCCCCGAACCCGCGAAGGAGCCATACGCGGCAGTGGCCCCGGCGAACGACTGATACGCCGAACGATCCGCCGCCACAGCCACCAGGCTCGGCCCCTGCCACCGCGCCATCACCAGGTCCAGATAGGCTGTCGCCCGCGCCGGGGTCATGGAGTGATAGGCCCCGATCGCCTTGTGCCAATGCCCATGGGCGGAGAACAGGCTGGTCAGGAACCGCGCCGCGTAACCGGCGTTGGCCTGCGGGTCGAACGCGTCCTCGACCGAGGCAAAGGCCGCCGGGTGATACATCAGGTTGACCTGCATGCACCCGACATCGATCGACTGCACACCCCGCGCGCGCAGGGCATGCACCGCCGCGACCGCTTGCTCCCGGCTGGCGAAATAGTGGCCGGTGCCCTCCGCGTTGATGGTCCAGGGCCAGGGACGCACCCGGCCGGCGGCGCTGTCGAACCGCCCGCTCTCGGTCATCGCGATGGCCGTCATCATCCGCGCCGGCAGCGCCGCGCCTCGTTCGGCCGAGGCGATCGCTGTCTCACAGAACACGGATGGGGAATGGTCCGCCGCCGGCCGAGCCGTGGCGGCAAAGGGGAGCATCAAGGAGAGGACGGTAATGAGACGAAGCATGGGGCTGTAGCGCACAAATTTGCGAGAATTGCGACAAAAATCATTCCAACAGATAGACGGTGAACCGCCGGTCGGGGTCCGTCCACATCCGATCGAGCTGCCATCCGGCCTGGTTGGCCAGCGCGATCAGGTCCTCCGGCCGGTGCTTGTAGCTGTTCTCGGTGTGGATCGTCTCGCCAGCCATAAAGGAAATAGGCTGTCCGGCCAGGGTGACGACCTGGGCGGTCAGGCTTTCCAGATGCATCTCGATCCGGCTTTCCGCGTCGTTCCAGATCGCGCGGTGACGGAACTGGCGCAAGTCGAAGTTCGCCGCGGCCTCCCGGTTTAGGCGCACCAGCAGGTTGTGGTTGAAGGCGGCGGTCACCCCGGCGGCGTCGTCATAGGCCGGCACCAGGATGGCGGGGTCCTTGCGGACATCCGCCCCCAGCAGGAACAGCGCGTTCGGTCCCAGCGCGAGGCGGCAGCGCAGCAGGAAGGTCTGGGCCTGCTCCGGTTCCAGGTTGCCGATCGTCGAGCCGGGGAAGAACCCCAGCCGCACCCCGCCCGCGGGCAGCGGGATCTCGTCCATGAAATCGCCCGCGATCGGATGCACCGCCAGGGACGGCAACCGGTCCCCGAGCCTTTGCCGCACAGCCTCCAGCGCGCCCGCCGCGACGTCGATCGGCACATAGCGGGTGAAGGTTCGGCGGTCCTGCTCCAGCAGGGTCAGGGCCTTGGTTTCATCGCTGCCGCCATACTCGACCAGGGTGGAGCCAGGCGGCATCCGTGCGGCGACATAGGCAGCCGCCTGCGCCAGCGGCGCCCGTTCGGCCCGGGTCAGGTAGTACTCGGGCAGCGCGGTGATGCGGTAGAATAGCCGGCAACCCTCGTCATCGTAGAACAGCCAGGGCGGCAGGGTCTTCCGCGGCGCGCGCAGACCCGCCAGCGCGGCGGAGACCACGCGCGGGTCCGTATGGCGGGTCGAGCCGTCGTCGTTCGGCATCAGGCGTCGCGCGCCAGGCGCAGGCCGGAGAACTGCCATCGCTTGCCCGGATGGAAGAAATTCCGGTAGGTCGGCCGCGTATGTCCGGGCGGGGTTGCCAGCGACCCGCCCCGCAGCACCATCTGGTTCACCATGAACTTGCCGTTGTATTCGCCCACGGCGCCCTCCACTGGACTGAACCCGGGATAGGGGCGGTAGGCGCTGTCGGTCCATTGCCAGACATGGGTATCGACCTCTCGCATCCCGGGATCCTGACTGGCGATCTCCCATTCCGCCTCGGTCGGCAGCCGAGCGCCGGCCCAGCGGGCGAAGGCGTCGGCCTCGTACCAGGAAATGTGGCGGACGGGTGCCTCGGGATCAAGTTTGCGGGGGCCGATTGGTTCCATCTGCCACCAGGTTCCGTCCTGTTCGAACCAGTGCAGCGGCGCCGTCCAGCCCTGCGCCTGCACCGTGGCCCAGCCATCCGACATCCACAGCGTGGGCGTGGAATAGGCGCCGTCGGCGATGAACGCCTGGTAGACATCGTTGCGGACGAGGCGGGAGGCGATGGCGAAATCCCGCAACAGCACGTCATGGGCCGGGGTCTCATTGTCGAAGCAGAAGCCGGGGCCGGCGTGCCCGATCCGATGGACGCCGCCCTTGATGGGCACAAACCGGGTCGGCCCCGGCGCACCGTCCGGGGCGAACCCGTCGCGCGCCATCGCCGGGCGCAAGGGGCTCTGGGCAAAGGCATGCAGCATGTCGGTGACCAGCAGTTCCTGGTGTTGCTGTTCGTGATTCAGGCCGAGTTCCACCAGCCCCGCGAAGTCTGGCGACAGCGGGACGGCCAGGAACCGCTCCATCGCCGCATCGACATGGGCCCGGTAGGCCGACACCTGTTCGGCCGAGGGACGCGTCAGCAGCCCCCGCATCGGGCGGGGATGACGGGCGCCCACGGCCTCATAGTACGAGTTGAACAGAAAGCGGAACATCCCGTCGAAAACCGCATAGCCTGGCATATGCGGGACGAGGATGAACTGCTCGAAGAACCAGGTCGTATGGGCGCGGTGCCACTTCGCCGGGCTGGCGTCGGGCATGGACTGGGCGCCCTGGTCCTCGGGCGTCAGGTCCTTGACCAGATGGTCGGTATGGGTGCGGACGGCGCGATAGCGGGCTCGGGGACCGCTGGCCTGTGGCCAGGCGTCGGCCGAGGTTTCGGCTGGGGACTGGGTGTCCATGCGGTTCCTCCGGGCGGCCGCGCGAGGCGCGACTATGGCAGGAGCGGCCGCCGGCCGGAAGAGCGACGCCGAACCGCGTCCCCGAACGCGGAAACACGCATTCAGGCCGCCGCGGAATACTTGGCGCCGCCCGCGCTTCGGACCATAAGCACGCTTCGGCTTGCATGGCGGTTTGATGACCTGGGTTGATCTGGTGGTGCTGGGTGTTCTCCTGGCCTCGGCGGCGCTGTCCTTCATGCGCGGACTGGTGCGGGAGGTGCTGGGCATTGGCGCCTGGGTCGGCGCCATCGTGATCGCGGTCAAGGCCCTGCCCATGTCGCGCGAACTCGCCGCGCGCTGGATCCAGGAGCCTGCCTGGCTCGACCCGATCGGGTTCCTCGGCGCCTTCCTTGTCGCGCTGATCGTCCTGTCGATCATCGCCCGCCTGATCGGGCGCGTGGTACGGGGATCGGTCCTCGGCGGCATCGATCGCAGCCTTGGAATCCTATTCGGCCTGGCACGGGGTGCGGTGCTGGTGATCCTTGCCTATATACTCGGTGGCTTCGCCGTCGCGGTGGAACAATGGCCCGATCCCGTGCTCAAGGCACGCTCTCTCGAATTCGCCTATCAAGGGGCGGATTGGCTGGCGCATCAGGTGCCGGAGGAGTATCGGCCTCAGGTCAGACCACCTCCGGGCGGCCGAGAGGCCACAGCCGATATGCTGATGCGGACGACACCCCAAGGTCGGGCGACCGAGGGGCGTGGAACAGGGGTTCGGTAGATGCGCACGGACAACAGAGAGACGCCGAGCATGGCCTGTCAGATCCGGGAGGTCGATCCACGGGACGAGGACGACAAACCGCATGAGGAATGCGGTGTCTTTGGCGTCTGGAACGTCCCAGACGCCTCCGCCGTCACCGCGCTCGGCCTGCACGCTTTGCAGCACCGCGGGCAGGAGTCGACGGGCATCGTCAGCCATGACGGCACCAAGTTCCACTCCCACCGGGCCATGGGGCTGGTCGGGGACAATTTCGGCGACGCGCGCGTCATCGAGTCGCTGCCCGGCCGCACGGCGATCGGCCATAACCGCTATGCCACGACCGGCAACACGGTGCTGCGGAACGTCCAGCCGCTGTATGCCGATTTCGAGTTCGGCGGCTTCGCGGTCGCCCATAACGGCAACCTGACCAATGCCCATGTCCTGCGGCGCGCCTTGGTGCGGCGCGGCTGCCTGTTCCAGTCGACCACCGACTCGGAGGTCTTCGTCCACCTGATCGCCATCAGCCTGTATTCGACCGTGGTCGACCGGCTGATCGACGCGCTGAAGCAGGTGATCGGCGCCTACTCGCTGGTCGCCCTGTCGGATGAGGCGCTGATGGGCGTGCGCGATCCGCGCGGCGTGCGGCCGCTGATCCTGGGCCGCATCGGCTCGGAAGGCACCGGCGGCTGGGTGCTGGCGAGCGAGACCTGCGCACTGGACATCGTCGGCGCCGACTTCATCCGGGACGTGGAGCCCGGGGAGATCGTGGTCATCAACGACCAGGGCGTCCACAGCATCAAGCCCTTCAGCAAGGCGCCCGAGCGGTTCTGCGTGTTCGAATACATCTACTTCGCCCGCCCCGACTCGGTGATGGAAGGGCTGGCCGTCTATGAGGCCCGCAAGAAGATCGGCGCCGAACTGTCCCGGGAATCGGGCGTGCCGGCGGATGTGATCGTCCCGGTGCCCGACTCCGGCGTGCCGGCGGCGATGGGCTATGCCTCGGAAAGCGGTGTCCCGTTCGAGCTTGGGATCATCCGGAACCACTATGTCGGCCGCACCTTCATCGAACCGACGGACCACATCCGCCATCTGGGCGTGAAGCTGAAGCACTCCGCCAACCGGGCGGTGCTGGAAGGCAAGCGGGTCATCCTCGTCGACGACTCGATCGTGCGTGGCACGACCAGCCGGAAGATCGTGGAAATGGTCCGCGCCGCCGGGGCGCTGGAGGTCCATATGCGGATTTCTTCTCCGCCCACGACGCATTCCTGCTTCTACGGGATCGACACGCCGGAGCGTGGGAAGCTGCTCGCCTCCAGCCACAGCATCGAGGAAATGGCCGCCCTGATCGGCGTCGACAGCCTCGCCTTCATCTCGATCGACGGTCTGTATCGCGCGCTCGGCAAGACCGGGCGCGATCCGGCCACGCCGCATTACTGCGATGCCTGCTTCACGGGGGACTATCCGATTTCGCTTCCTGACCAGGCGAACAACGCCGACCGTCAACTCAGCCTGTTGGCCGAAACCCAGGGATGACGGAGCGGCTAGATGGCTGCGTGGCGCTGGTCACCGGCGCCAGTCGCGGCATTGGCGCCGCGGTCGCGGTGGAACTGGCACGTCTGGGCGCGCACCCGGTCCTGATCGCCCGTACCCAGGGCGGGTTGGAGGACACCGACGACGCGATCCGCGCCGTCGGTGGTTCGGCCACGCTGTTGCCGATGGATCTGCGGGAGGGGGCGAAGATCGATGCGATCGGCCCCAGCCTCTATCAGCGCTTCGGACGGCTGGACATTCTGGTCCACGCGGCGGGCGCGCTGGGCAAGCTGACTCCGGTCGGCCACATCCTGCCGGGTGACTGGAATGACGTCGTGGGCGTCAACCTGTCCGCCACCTGGCGCCTGATCGCCACCGCCGATCCCCTGCTGCGACGCGCGCCGGCTGGTCGGGCGGTGTTCCTGACGGATGAGCGGGCGCGGGAGCCGAAGGCCTATTGGGGTGCCTATGGGGCGACCAAGGCGGCGATGGAGCACCTGGTGCTGACCTGGGTCGCCGAGACCGAAAGCACCCCGCTCCGGGCCAACCTGTTCGAACCTGGGGTCATCGGCACGCGGCTGCGCGCGGCGGCGTTCCCGGGCTTCGATCCGAAGACATTGCCCCGGCCGGAGACGGTTGCTCCGGCGATCGCCGCTTTGTGCCTGCCGTCCGAGACTCGGCACGGGGCGCTGGTCAGCGCTGGCTGACGCTTTCGTAAAGCACCATCCGGTGGCCGCCCTGTTCGAAGCACAGAGCCTCCCGCATGCCGATCCCGCCGAGAACCATGCGGGAGGCGAAGTTGGTTTCACGGGCGACGGCGACGATGCGGGTCAAGTTGGCGCGGTCATGGCCATAGCGCAAAGCGGCACTGGCCGCTTCGCGGGCGAGGCCTCGGCCCTGCGCTTCCGGCCATAGCGCGAACCGCAGCGCGACGCCCCGTCCGTCCGGGCGGGTTTCCAGGCCGGTGATGCCGACGAAGGCCTTGTTGCCGGCCTCACGGATTGTCCAGATGCCGAAGCCGTGACGGCCCCAGGCGACGACGTCCTCGGCCAGTTCCTCGGCGGTGCGGACATGGTCGCGCACGCCCCCCAGCATGATGGCGAAGACGCGCGGATCGGCCTTGATGGCGCGCAGGTCGGGCAGGTCGGCGC
>CANJSR010000180.1 GCA_947476855.1 Acetobacteraceae bacterium | reverse complement strand
TGTGGCGGCAGGACATCCGTGGCTCCCTGGCCCATGCGGCCATGCTGGCGAAGATCGGTCTCATCAGCGGGGAAGATGAGGACGCGATCCAACGCGGTCTAGAGGCGATCGCAGCCGAAATCGAAGCCGGGCGCTTCCCCTTCGACGAAGCGCTCGAAGACATCCACATGAATATCGAGGCACGCCTGACCGAGCGGATCGGAGAGGCCGGCAAGCGCCTGCACACCGCCCGCAGCCGCAATGACCAGGTCGCCACCGACTTCCGCCTGTGGGTGCGCGACGCGATCGACGGCCTGAGCGCGCAGTTGACCGACGTGATGCGCGCCTTGGCTGAACGAGCCGCCACGTTTGCCGCCGACCCGATGCCGGGCTTCACCCACCTGCAAACCGCGCAGCCCGTCACCCTGGGCCATCATCTGCTGGCCTATGTGGAGATGCTGGACCGCGACCGCGGCCGGCTGGCCGATTGCCGCAAGCGGCTGAACGTCTCCCCCCTGGGATCGGCCGCCCTGGCCGGCACGTCCTTTCCGATCGACCGCCATGCCACGGCCGCGGCGCTGGGCTTCGACCGGCCATCCTCGAACTCCCTGGACGCCGTGTCGGACCGGGATTTCGCGCTGGAGTTCCTCTCGGCCGCCGCGATCTCGGCCATGCATCTGTCCCGCTTCGCCGAGGAAATCATCATCTGGTGCAGCGCGCCCTACCGCTTCATCCGCCTGAGCGACGCCTTCACCACCGGCAGTTCGATCATGCCGCAGAAGCGGAACCCGGACGCGGCCGAACTCGTGCGGGCCAAGACCGGGCGGATCAACGGATCGCTGGTCGGGCTGCTGACGGTCATGAAGGGCCTCCCGCTCGCCTATGCCAAGGACATGCAGGAAGACAAGGAACCCGTCTTCGACGCGGCCGAGGCCTGGACCCTGTCCCTCGCCGCCACCGCCGGCATGGTCCGCGACATGACCCCGGTCATCGCTCGGCTGCGGGAATTCGCGGGCTCGGGCTTTTCCACCGCGACCGATCTGGCGGATTGGCTGGTGCGGGTGCTGCGGGTGCCGTTCCGCGTCGCCCACCATGTCACCGGCCGGCTGGTCGCGATGGCCGAGGCCAAGAATGTCGATCTGTCCGACCTGTCCCTGGCCGAGATGCAGTCGGTCGAACTAGGCATCACGATGGACATCTTCTCGGTGCTGACAGTCGAGGCATCGGTCGCGTCCCGCACCAGCCATGGCGGGACGGCACCGGCCAATGTCGCGCGGGAAGCGGCGCGGTGGCTGGAGCAACTGGCATGAAGGGCCTGGTGGCTCTGGCGGTGCTGGTCGGGCTGGCGGCCTGTGGCGTGAAGGGGCCGCCGATGCCCCCTGGCCCGCCCGATAAGGTCACCTATCCGAAGGTCTATCCGACCAGATAGCGCCCGGCCCGCCGCCCCCGCGCGATATCTACCGCGCCGGCGCGGATTGTGCTGGCGCGGGGAGAACGGCAGCGTCCGCCGCCCGCTGAGCCGCGATCTTGGCTGACAGGTCTGGCAGGAATGCCGTGACATCGAGCTTCCCTGTCGCGACGTCGATCCCCAGGATTGTATGCGCGAGGGAGGCGTAATGCTGGTCGAATCGTACCGCGATATGCGCGGCCCGCCGCTCCGCTTCGGCGCGGGCGGCGTCACCCCGGTCCTGGAAGATTTTGGCGAGGTAGTAATGCGGTTCGATTTCCGTGTCCGCCCCACCCGCCGCGTCACGCAGCAGCTTTTCGGCCCGCGAGACGTCGCCCGCCTGCCAGGCGATCAGCGCTTCAAGCACCTGCAGGCGGCCGCGCAGGCTCTCACGGAAGTCGAAGCCGAGGGTGCTCATACCCTTCTTGAAGAAGGCATCGGCTTCCTTCGGATTGCGTTCGGTCAGGGACAGGAACGCCTCGTTCATATGGACCAGGCAATAGGCGGTTGAAACGGCCCCGGGCGTGGTGTGGGCCAGGGTGAAGTGTTCGCGGGCGGTTTGGGCGTCACCGCCTTCGATCGCCAGCACGGCCAGCAGATTGTGCAGCAGGACGATCTCGGTGGCGCCTGTCGGGGACGGGTCCCATGGCTGTTCAAGCCCGCGGGTCGCGGTCTGCCGAGCCTTCGCGACGCCGTCGGTTGCTCCGTCGAGAAGGGTGGCGAGGTCGCTCAACGCAACACGATAGGGGGCGATTTCGATCATCGTCTCCCGCGCGGTGCGCTGGAGCAGCGCCTGCGCGTCGCCGTCGGCCTGATGCAGTTTCAGGGTGACAGGCGGGTTGGGCGGATTGCTGATCACCATCAGCATCGACAGTGCCTTGCTGCCCGCGGCTTCCATGATCGCGCCGTTCGCGCTGACCACGTCCGTGCGAAGCTGGGTTTGCACGGAGTACACCAGGTCACCCAACTGGATCGGCTTGGCCAGCGCCATCGCGACGCTGGGGGCTGAACTGGTCGACACGCTCGGGGTCGGCAGGATCGAGGGCAGGCGCGCGTACCAGGCGACCTGGGCGGCGAACAGTCGTTCGGCCGTCGCGCGGTCCAGGCCCGATGTTTCCACCGCTTTCGGCACGGAGATCGAGGCGAACAGGGATTCCCCGAAGATCGCGGCATTGCCGACCACGATGCTGAGGAACAGGCCCGCGACGGTCATCAGCGTTGTCAGGTCCACGGCTGCTTCCTTCCGATCAGGTCGATCCCGATATTACCGCAAGGTCGTGTCGAATGAAACGGTGCGGTCAGGTCTCGGCCAGGCCCCGCATGTCTTCCAGCGCGTCGGCGAATTCCGTCATGAAGTCCTGGACGACGGTGCGGGCGGAGCGGACGTCGTCCACCAGCCCGACGCCCTGGCCGACGAAGTAGCTGACCAGCGCCCGCGCCTCGACGTTGCCGGCCTCGGCCGCCTGGTTGACGCGGCGCATCGCGGGTTCGCTCAGCAGGCCCTGCAACGGCATCGGCAGGGTGCCGGGATTGTCCGCCCCGTCCCACGCGTCCGTCCACGCGGAGCGAAGCTGGCGGGCGGGCTTGCCGGTGCGCCCGCGGGAGCGGACGGTGTCGCGGGACCGGGCCTCGACCATCTTCTCCCGGAAAATGGGGGAGGTTTCGGCTTCCTGGGTCGCCAGCCAGACGGAGCCGGTCCAGGCCCCGGCAGCACCCATGGCCATGCAGGCCGCCATTTGCCGACCGGTCATGATGCCGCCCGCCGCCAGGACGGGGACCGGGCGCAGGCCCTTGATCGCGCGCAGGACCTCGGGGATCAGGACCAGGGTGGAGACTTCGCCGCAATGGCCGCCGGCCTCTCCGCCTTGTGCGACCAGGATGTCCACCCCGGCCTCGATCTGGCGGACCGCGTGTTCCCGCGCACCGACCAGGGCGGCGCAGGGGATGCCATGCTGGCGGGCGCGGTCGAGCATGGAGCGCGGGGGCACGCCCAGCGCATTGGCGACCAGCCGGATCGGATGGGCGAAGGCGACATCCATCAGCCGTTCCGCCGTGTCCGACTGGTACGGCGGCGGCGCATCCGGGTCGAGCCTGCTCGGCATGGCCAGCGCGCGATCGGGGTCGACACCGTGGCGGGCGAGCAGATCGCGCACGAAGGCCTGGTGGCTGCCTGGGATGCGCGCAATCAGGTCGCGGTTGCTGGTCCCGGCCTCCGTGCGGATGGACAGGTTTTCCGGGATCAGCAGGTCGACGCCATAGGGGCGGCCATCGACGTGCTGGTCGATCCAGCGCAGTTCAACCTCCAGTTCCTCGGGCGAGGAACTGCCGGCCCCGAACACGCCGAAGCCGCCGGCCTTGCTGACCGCGGCGACCACGTCCCGGCAATGGCTGAACGCGAACAGCGGGAAGTCGATCCCGAGCGTCGCGCAAAGCTTGGAATTCATGCGGCCGAACGCCCGGCGGGCATGCGCTAGCCGCGTTGGATCAGTTCGATCGAGACATTCTGCGGCGCGGTCAGGAAGGCGATGCGCACGCCAGGCCGGATCGAGGTCGGATCCATCGTAAAGGTCACGCCCTTGCCCTTCAGTTCAGCCACGGCGGCGTCGATGTCTTCCACCGTCAGGCCGAAGTGGTCCATGCCCAGGTAAGGCATCGTCGGCGCGGCCCCCACCTTGGCGGGATCGACGGGGGCGAGGAACACCTTCTGCCCGCTGAGCGACAGGTCGATCCGGTTGGAGCCATCGGGCTGCGGCGTGCGGATGATCTCGGCCCCCAGCATGTCCTGGTACCAGCGCGCGGTTTCCTCGGGGTTCGGGGTCTTCAGGTGGATGTGTTCCCAGACGACCTTGACCATGGCGTTCTCTCCCGGTTTCGTTGACTGGTGGGCATTACACACCTTGGCCATCGGGTCGGCAATCGCCGCTTCCCTTTCCCCCCGCCCGGACCGCACAATGGGGTCATGTCACGGCGATCGGCGCCCCTCTCGGCGGACCTTCTGCTGCGCGCCTACAGCCTGGGCCTGTTTCCCATGGCCGACAGCCGCGGCAGCGACAAGCTGTACTGGCTGGACCCGGAGCAGCGGGGCATCCTGCCGCTCGACCGTTTCCACCTCTCCCGCCGGCTGTACCGCACCGTCCGCTCGGGCGTGTTCGAGGTGAACGTGGACCGCGACTTCCCCGCCACGATCGCTGGCTGCGCGTCGTCGGCGCCCGGCCGGCAGGACACCTGGATCAACCCGCAGATCGAGCACCTGTACGGCCAGTTGCACCGCATGGGCCATGCCCACTCGGTCGAGTGCCGGCGCGACGGCCTGCTGGTCGGCGGCCTCTACGGCGTGGCCCTCGGCGGGGCCTTCTTCGGGGAGAGCATGTTCAGCTTCGCCACCGACGCGTCGAAGGTCGCGCTGGTGCATCTGATCGCGCGCCTACGCCTGGGCGGGTTCCGGCTGCTCGATACGCAGTTCGTGACCACGCACCTGTCGCAGTTCGGGGTCGAGGAAATCCCCCGCGACCAATACAAAATCCTGCTGACCACCGCGCTGGATGTCGACGCCACCTGGCTGACCGACATCGACCCCGCGCTGCTCGATGCCGAGTTCCGGCTGCTCGCTGGGAAGGAATCCGGATAGGGTGACATCTTCCTGTCATCCAACGGACATATCGCGTGACCCGTTTCATCGGCGCCATCGACCAGGGCACCACCTCCACCCGTTTCATCGTCTTCGACCGCGCCGGGGCCACCATCGCCTCCGCCCAGCGGGAACACCGGCAGATCTTTCCCGAGCCTGGCTGGGTCGAGCATGATCCGCTGGAAATCCGCGACAACACCGCGGCGGTGATCGCCGAGGCGCTGGGCGGCGCCGGCCTGACCGCGCGCGACCTGGCGGCGGTGGGCGTGACCAACCAGCGGGAGACGACGGTGCTGTGGGACCGCGCCACCGGACGGCCGGTCCACAACGCGCTGGTCTGGCAGGACACGCGGGTCGATCCGTTGGTCGCCGATTTCGCGCGCGACGGCGGGCAGGACCGGTTCCGGGATCGGACCGGGTTGCCGCTGGCGTCCTATTTCTCGGCCCTGAAGCTGCGCTGGCTGCTGGACAATGTCCCCGGCGCGCGGGCGCGTGCCGAGGCGGGGGACCTGCTGTTCGGCACCATCGACGCCTGGCTGGTCTGGAACCTGACCGGACTGCACGTCACGGACGTCACCAACGCCAGCCGCACGCAGTTGATGAACCTCGCCACGCTCGACTGGGACGACACTTTGTTGACCGCGTTCGGCATCCCGCGCGCGGTGCTGCCGCGGATCGTGCCGTCCTCGGCCGTGCTGGCCCCGATGCGTGGTGTGCTGGATGGCGTGCCGTTGGCCGGCATCCTGGGCGACCAGCAGGCGGCGCTGATGGGGCAGGCCTGCCTGGAACCGGGGGAGGCGAAGAACACCTACGGCACCGGGTGCTTCCTGCTGATGAACACCGGCACGACGCCCATGCCCTCCCGCCACGGGTTGCTGACCACGGTCGCGGCTAAGCTGGGGGATGCGCCGGCGACCTATGCGCTGGAAGGCTCGATCGCCATCACCGGCGCCCTGGTGCAGTGGCTGCGGGACAATCTGGGCCTGATCCAGACCAGCGCGGAGGTCGAGACCCTGGCGAACACCGTCCCCGACAATGGCGACGTCTACATCGTGCCCGCGTTCTCCGGCCTGTACGCCCCGCATTGGCGGGCCGACGCGCGGGGGATCATCGCCGGCCTCACCCGTTTCGCCCATCGCGGTCATATCGCCCGCGCGGTGCTGGAGGCGACGGCCTACCAGACCCTGGATGTCGTGAGGGCGATGGAGCAGGACAGCGGCGTCCACCTGAAGGAATTGCGGGTCGATGGCGGGATGGTCGCCAACGAGACGCTGATGCGCTTCCAGGCCGATGTGCTGAACGTGCCGGTCGTGCGGCCGGCAACGGTGGAGACGACGGCCCTCGGCGCCGCCTACGCCGCCGGCCTGGCGGTGGGCTACTGGGCCGGGTCGGACGACCTGCGCGCGAACTGGGCGGTGGCGGGGCGCTGGGACCCGACGATGGATGCGGGCCGGCGTTCGGCGCTGGTCGCGTCCTGGCAAAAGGCGGTCGGGCGATCCTTCGGGTGGGCGTGATCCCAAAAAAAGGGGCGGCGTGCCGTCGCAACGCCGCCCTGGAGTTGGCCGCACCGCCTTGGCGTGCGACATCGGGGAGGAAACAGGACACCGGGGGAGAAACCGGCTCCGTGATCCAGAATCTACGCTGGAGAGTTTGACGAAAGATTAACAGATCCGTGGCCGAACCATGTTTTTTCGCGACCAATGGTTACCGCCCGATGTCAGGAATCAGCCATGTCCGCTAGCCGTCCCGGCCCCCTCGCCGGCCTGAAAGTCGTCGAGATCGGGCACTATATCGCCGGTCCGTTCTGCACCCGCATCCTCGCGGACCTGGGCGCGGAGGTCATCAAGATCGAGCCGCCCGGCGGTGACCCGTTCCGCGGCTGGGGTGCGGCGGTCGAGGGAAACTCAGTCTGGTTCAGCATCCATGGCCGTAACAAGCTGTCCGTCGTCCTGGACCTGAAGAAGGACCGGGATGCGATGCTGGCGCTGGCCGCCCGCGCGGACGTGCTGGTGGAGAACCTGCGCGCCGGCCAGTTGGAGCGGCTGCGCCTGGGCCCGGACGACCTGCATAAGGTTAATCCGCGGCTCGTGATCGCCAGAATTTCCGGTTATGGCCAGGACGGGCCCTATCGCGACAAGCCGGCCTTCGGTGCGATCGGAGAGGCGATGGGCGGCCTGCGGCATCTGACCGGGCACCCGGCCGGATCGTCGGACCTGCCGCCGCCGCGCTGCGGGATTTCAATCTCGGACGACCTGGCGGGGATGTATGCCGCGATCGGCCTGCTCTCGGCGTGCTGGGAGCGGGACGTGGGCGGCACCGGCAAGGGCCGGGTGATCGACGTCAACCTGGTGGACAGCGTGTTCAGCCTGATGGAAGGCATGCTGCCGGAATACGCGATGGACGGGCGCATCCGCCAGCCGGCCGGGGCGGCGATCCCCACCGCGTCGCCGACCAACACCTATCCATGCGCGGACGGGAAATGGCTGTGCATCGCCGGGAACTCCGACCTGATCTTTGCCCGCCTGATGAAGGCGATCGGCCGGCCGGAACTGGCCACCGACCCGGCCTATGCGACCAACGGGCTGCGCTGCGCCAACCGGACACCGCTGGATGAGGCGATTGCCGCCTGGACGCTGACCCAGCCCGCCAAAGACGCCGAGGAGACCCTGGATGCGGCCGAGGTCCCGTGCTCCCGCCTGTTCGACATCGCGGACTGCGCGGCCGATCCGCATTTCCAGGCGCGGAAGGCGGTGCAGACGATTGAGGACCCTCTGATCGGCCGGACCTTGCATCCCGGGCCGGTGATCCGGATGGATGGTGACGATCCCGGCGCGGTGGTCCGCTGGCCCGGCCCGGCGGCGGGGGCGCACAATGACCATGTGCTGCACGAATTGCTTGGGTTGCCCCGTTCGGCGTAGGGGGGGACGCTGGGGTGCTCCCGATGGCGGTCCCACAGCGTCATGGTGGCCGCAGGGCCACCACCCACGTCTTTCCCCTGTTTGTGACAGCAAAGTCGTGGTTGGTGGCCCTGCGGCCACCATGACGAGGGGCGCGGCGCCCGAGGGAAGTGCCCCTAAACCCCCAGACCGCGAACGAACCCCTCCAACCCGCTCTGGCGCCGCCGGACCAGCCGAGACGCGTGGAGGATGGCGCGGACTTGGGCGATGGCGGTGGGGAGGTCGTCGTTCACGACGACGTGATCGAACTCCCGCCAATGGCTGATTTCGTCGCGGGCGACGGCCATGCGGCGGGCGATCTCGGCCTCCGGGTCGCCGCCACGCCCGCGCAGGCGCCGTTCCAGCGCGACGATATCCGGCGGCAGGATGAAGACCCCGACCACGTCGTCCGGCAGTTTGCCGCGCATCGACAGATGGCCCTGCCAGTCGATGTCGAAGACCAGGTCACGGCCGGCGGCCAGCGTGCGTTCCACCGGCGCGCGGGGCGTGCCGTAGGCGTGCGTGCCTTTCAGCACCCGCGCCCATTCCAGCAGGTCGCCCTTGCGTTCGGCCTCGGCGAAGCCTTCCTCGGTCAGGAAGTGGTAATGCACCCCGTCGATCTCCCCCGGCCGGGGCGCGCGGGTGGTGACGCTGACCGAGCGTTCGAGCTCCGGTTCACTGGCGATCAGGGCATCGGTGATCGCGGTCTTGCCGGCGCCGGAGGGCGCGGCCAGCACAAGACATACGCCGCGGCGAGGGATCGGGGTCATTCGACGTTCTGCACCTGCTCCCGCAACTGATCGATCGTGGCCTTCAGCTTCAGGCCGGTCGCGGTCAGCGCGACGGAGGCGGACTTGCTGCACAGCGTGTTCGCCTCCCGGTTGAATTCCTGCACCAGGAAGTCGAAGCGTCGCCCAACCAGCGCGCCCTCGCGCAGCAGGGCATGGGCCGCGTGGATGTGGGCGTCGAGCCGATCCAGCTCCTCCCGCACATCGGACTTGGCGGCGAGCAGGGCGATTTCCTGGGCGATCCGGTCCTCGGGCAGGGAGGTCGTCTCCCGCATCAGGGACTGGAGGTTTTCCATCATCCGCGCC